>JAKONS010000214.1 GCA_022701845.1 Burkholderiaceae bacterium | reverse complement strand
GCGCGCGGGTATCGGCCACCGCCGCGCTGATGGCGGCGCTGGGTTTTCAGGCCAATGCGCAGGGCGCCCTGGCGGTGAACGCGCAGGCCGCCGCCACCGCCGCGCTGATGGCCGGGCTGCCCATGCTGAACCCGGCATTGTTCAGCCCGCTGGCGCTGCTGCAGGCGCTGCTGGCGATGCTCGAATCGATCCTGCAGGGCCTGGGCGTCAACCTGCTCGCGCCGACCGCCGCGCTGGATCTGCGCCTGGCCCTGTCGGCGCTGCCGCTGGCGGCGATGGCGCAGCTGTCGGCGCAGGCCAGCGCCTCGGCCACTGCCAGCGCGACAGCGTCGGCCAGCGCATCGGCCAACGCCGCAGCAGCACTGAACCTGGCCGGCGTCGCCTCGGCCAACCTGTCTGCCGCCGCGCAGCTGTCGATGCTGCTGAGCGTGATGGCCAAGGGCGGTTTCGGCATGCCGGCCGGCAGCTGCGCCATGCCGTGCCCGCTGGCGCTGCTGAAGGGCGCGCCGGCGCTGCCGACGCTGGCGGCCTCCGGCGGCGCGGGCGCGGCGCTGCGTTCCTGACGCTGCGCGTGCAGCGCGGCGCAGACGACTTCGGGCGACCTCAGGCGATCCGCCGGCCCTGCGCATCGACGACCTGCTCGCCGTCCTCCTTGGTGAACGCGCCCCGCTGCGGGTTCGGCAGGATGTCGAGCACCTTTTCCGACGGCCGGCACAGCGCGGTTCCCACCGGCGTCGCGACGATCGGCCGCTCGATCAGGATCGGGTGCTGCTCCATGAAGCCGACCAGCTGGTCGTCGGTCCACTGCGGGTCGTCCAGGCCGAGCTCGTCGTAAGGCGTGCCCTTGCGGCGCAGCACATCGCGGGCGGTCAGGCCGGCGGCGGCGATCAGGCGTTTCAGGGTGTCCCGGTCCGGCGGCGTCTTCAGGTATTCGACGATCTCGGGCTCCGCGCCCGAGTTGCGGATCAGCGCCAGCACGTTGCGGGAGGTACCGCAGGCCGGGTTGTGGAAGATGGTGATGTCGCTCATGGGTTCTCCAGGGGGTGCGCCCTACAGCCCGTCCGGGCAACGGAACGCCTGCATCTCCCGCATCCGCAGCGGGTTGATCGCGCTCGACGAGATCACCTCCATCCGCGCCCGCTTGCCGTCCAGGTTCAGCACCACGGTGAAGCGCTCCGGCTGCGGCGATGCCTGCACCTCGAAAGCGTTCAGCAGCCGGAACAGCGCCCACGGGCCTTCGAACATCTGCGTGGCGCCACCGGCGGCGCTCAGCTTGATCTGCGAGGCGACGCGGGTGCTGGGCCAGCTCACCGTCTGGGCGGCGGTATTGCCGGCAGCGAATTTCAGCTGCTGGCCGTCGATGTCGAGGGTGATCTCCTTCATGCCCTCGGCCATCTCCAGCACCCGCAGGTCCACTTTGAAGCCGGGCGCCTTGCCGCCGGCGCGGAAGAAGGCTTCCTTGATGCGGGAGGCGCGCTGGAAGTCGGCCAGCGCGGCGCCGCCCGGCGGCTTGGAACCGTCGGCCAGCGGCTTGTAGACCCAGGGCGTGGCGCCGATGTCGACGATGTTGACCAGCCGGCGCTGGAAGAAATCGTCCATCAGGCCGCCGACACCGAACATCTGGCCGAAGTCGTCCGGCAGCACATCCGATTTGGAGCCCTGCGCAAACGGGTAGCGGCCGGCGATGGTGCGGGCGCAGAACTCGGTCACCGGCTTCAGCTCCGACGACAGGCCCTGGCGCTCGGCGCTCCGGCTCTGGCTGGCGCCGGCGTCGCCCAGCTGCTCCAGCATCGACTTGATCGGCTCCGGTTGCAGCGAGGCGGCAGCCTTGGCCGCAGCACCGCCGCCGGCGCCGGCGGCGGGCGGCGCGCTCTTGCTCTTCTGCGCGGCGTCCACCGCGTTCAGCTGCACATAGACCTCGTTGAACAGCTTGGTCACCTCGTCGATCGGCGGCGGGGTGCCGGCCACCAGCCGGTGCAGGTAGGCGAAATGGTCGTCGACCATCGCCTCCAGCGGCGCGCCGGCGGCGCGGGCGCCGGCCTCCGGTCGGGCACCGGTCAGGGCGGCCATTTCCTGGCGCGCCTTGGCGGTTTTTTCGTCCAGCTTGGCGATGCCCGACGGGCCGGCCGCTTCGGCCTGCGCCTGCGCCGCCAGCGAGGTCTCGCGGGTGACGGCGCGCAGATAGGCCGGCAGCGGCGAATCCGGCGCGGCCAGCACCCGGGCCACCGCCAGGCTGCGGTCCATGCCGCCCAGCTTCACCAGCCGCACATCGGCCAGGTAGGCGTCCCACACCTTGATGTATTCCTGCAGATAGAGCCGGCGCACCCGCTCGCCCATCTCGCCGCCGCTGTTGGCGGCGATGGCGCCCAGCGCGGTGCCGGCCTGCGCCTTCACCCCGGCCGCCGGGGCGTTGGTGCCCAGCACCCAGCCCTGCTCGTCTTCCAGCTGCTTGGCCACCCGGGCGACGGCGCCCTTGAAGGCCTTGAAATAGCCGTCGCGGGTGAACAGGCCGGGCACGCCCTTGGTGATCGGCTGGCCGCTGGCCCGCTCGAACACCTGGGCGGCGTTCGGGCCGCCGGCCGAGGCCACCGAGAACTCGGGGAAATCGGCGCCGACCTGGGCCCGCTTCAGGCGGCTGAACACCCGGTATTCCAGCGGATAGGCCACCAGCATCTCGCGCACGTTGGCCACCAGGTTCTTGTCCATCGGCGCCAGGGCGCGCGGCGGGCCTTCTGCCAGGGCCGCGTCGAGGTGGGTGCCGAGGGCGGCGCGCTGCTCCGGCGTCAGGGTGCCGCCCAGGTTGGCGTCCCAGTCCAGCGTGACCCAGGTCTTCAGCGCCTCGGGGTCGAAGTGGTCGGGCGTGTAGAGCATCAGGTAGCCCTTCAGCGCCTCGTAGGCCAGCTCCAGGTTGTCGCGGTTGACCGCGCGCAGCCGCTCCTCCAGGCGCCGCGCCACCCGGGGCAGCAGGGCGCGGTCGAGCAGGTGGCGGTAGCCGATGTCGGCGCCGGCCTGCAGGTAGTCGCCCTGGTACAGGCCGAAGGTGTTGAGCAGCGGCGGCAGGTCGATCGGATAGCCGGTGGGCCTGGGCGCCGCGGCCACCTTGTCGAGCACCTGCGGCAGGGCCGACACATCGGTGCTGCCGGCCGGCGGCAGGGCGGCCACCGCCTCCTTCACCTCGGGCAGGCGGGCTTCCACCTCGGCGATATAGGCCCGGTTGCGCAGGTAGCTGGTGCCCCAGGCCGCCAGCAGCGCCAGGCTCAGCAGGGCGATGGCGGCCAGGCCGATCAGGCGGCCGCGCCGGCGGCCGGCTTCGGCACGGCGGTTCTCGCCGACCAGGCCCTGCTCGGTGAAGACGACTTCGCGCAGCAGCCGCGACAGAAAGAAGCTCTTGCCGCGCGACGAGGCCACCGCGCCGCCGCGGGCATCCACTCCGAAGGTGCGCGCCAGGGTGCCCAGCACCCGGTCGATCGGTGTGCCTTCCTGGGTGCCGCTGGTGAAATACACGCCGCGCAGCAGCGCACGCTGCTCCAGGTTGCCGCCACCGTCGAACACCGATTCCAGGAAGCCGCCGAGCAGGCCCTTGATGCCGCCGAACTGCTGCGGGAACGAGAAGATGGCGGCGCGCCGGATCGGGTCCGGCTCGGCTTCCATGCGCTCCAGCAGGCGCTCGCGTACCCGTTTTTCCAGGGCGGCGAACTCGCTGCCGAATTCCTGCACCGGGGTGTCCTCGCCGCGCGGGTCGTAGGGAAAGCTGAAGCCCCAGACCTGCTCGCGCTCCTCCTTGCCCATCTCGCCGTAGGTTTCGTTGAAACCGGCGATCAGGTCGCTCTTGGTGATCAGCACATAGAC
>JAKONS010000205.1 GCA_022701845.1 Burkholderiaceae bacterium | reverse complement strand
CAGGCCTTCCTGCTGCAGGACTACGCCTATCTGGGCGACGACCCGCAGGCGCTGGCCGACCGGCTCGGCCTGCTGAAGGATCTGCAGGGCAAGGAGAACGTGCAGCGCTGGCAGGCCTGGGCGCAGGCGCGCGACCTGGCGCCGCTGTTCGCCGAGCTGGTGCAGCTGCACTACGACCCGCACTACGAACGTTCGCAGTCGCGCCACTTCGCGCGCTGGGCCGAGCGCCGCCAGGTGGCCGCCGACGACCTGTCGGCCGCCGGCATCGCGCGGGTGGCGCAGGCGGTGCTGGCGCTGGGCGAGGCGCCGTAGCCCCGCCCGGCTGACCGCAGGCTGATTGACCCCGCGCCGCGCGCCGGCTGCGGGGCGCGTTAAGCCAACCGCAAGAAAGCGCGCTCCACACTGGCTGCCTCGCAACCGGGAGCCCGCATGAACGAATCCGCCGACCGACCCCAGGCATCGCCCCCACCGGCACGACGGGGCTTCGCCTCGATGGACCCGGAGCGCCTGCGGGCGATCTCCTCCCGGGGCGGGCGCGCGCCGCGCAGCACCCCGCAGCGCGGCTTCGCGCTGATGGACGAGGCGCGCCGCCTCGAGGTTTCGCGCCAGGGCCTGGCCGCGCGTCGCCGCACAGCGCCGGCCGCCCCGCCGGACGATCCGGCCGCCCGCTCCTAGCGCCGCGTCAGGCGCCGGCGCCAGTTCCGGCCGGGCCGGCGCGCTGCCGGCGGAACTCGGCGATCAGGCCGCGCAGCTCGTGCTGGTCGACCGGCTTGACCAGGTGCGCGTCGAAGCCGGCGTCGGTGGCGGCCTGGCGGTCGGAGGCCTGGCCCCAGCCGGTGGCCGCGATCAGCAGCAGCGCGCTGCCGTCGGCCCGCGCCTGCGCCCGCAGCCGGCGCGCCACCTCGTGGCCGTCGATGTCGGGCAGGCCGATGTCGAGCACCACCGCGTCGGGCCACCACTGCGCGGCCTGCGCCAGCGCCGCCTCGCCGCTGTCGGCGGTGCGCACCTCGCAGCCGGCGATCTGCAGCAGCTTGGAGATGCTCCAGGCGGCGTCGGCGTTGTCGTCGACCACCAGCACCCGGGTCGGCGGACTGCCGTCGGCGGGGGCCAGCGCCGGCCAGGCCGAACCGTCTTCCGGCGCGGCGGGAGCGGCCGGCGCGGCGCCCGCCGGCGGGCGCGACGGCAGCGGCAGCCGCAGGGTGAAGCTGCAGCCGCGGCCGGGGCCGGCGCTGCTGCCCTCCACCGTGCCGCCGTGCAGCTCCATGATGTTGCGCACCAGCGCCAGGCCGATGCCCAGGCCGCGCGCCGGCGCCGCGCCGCCGGCCTGCTGCGCGAACATCTCGAACATCGGCTCGATGCTGCCGGCCTCCATGCCCACGCCGTTGTCCTCCACCCGCACCACCAGCGTCTGCGCCTGCACCTCGGCGCGCAGCAGGATGTCGCCGCCGGGCGGCGTGTAGCGGATGGCGTTGGCCAGCAGGTTCGACAGCACCTGGGCGAAGCGCACCGGGTCGGCGTCGAGCACCACCGGCGCCTCCGGCAGCGCGATCTGCAGCCGGTGGCCGGCCGCCGCCAGCGCGGGCGCGGTGGCCTCGGCGCCGCTGCGCACCACCGCGGCCAGCACCACCGGCTGGCGGTGCAGCACCAGCCGGCCCAGGCGCAGCCGCGAGATGTCGAGCAGGTCGTCGAGCAGGCTCTTCATCGCCTGCGACTGGCGCGCCATGATGTCGGCCGCCTGCTGGCGCTCGCCGTCCTCCAGGCGCCCGGTGCGCATCGCGTGGGCGGCGCTGTGGATCGAGGCCAGCGGGTTGCGCAGCTCGTGCGAGAGCACCGCCAGAAAGCGGTCCTTGGCGGCGTCGGCCGATTTCAGCGCCTCGTGCGCCACCTGCTTCTGCTGCAGCGCCTCGACCAGCTCGGCGCGGCTCTGCTCCAGGTCCTGGCGCGACTGGCGGGCCTGGCTCTGGTCGCGCAGGATCTTCACGAATCCCACCACCGCGGTGCCGTCGAGCATCGGCATCAGCGCGCCGCTGGCCCAGAAGGTGCTGGCGTCCTTGCGGCGGTGCAGGCGTTCGTCGGCGGCGCGGCCCTCGGCCAGGGCGGTGCGCACCTCGTGCTGCGGCGCGCCGGCGGCACGGTCGGCGGCGGTGAAGATCAGGTCGGCCGACTGGCCCAGCACCTCGGCCTCGGCATAGCCCAGCAGCTGCTGCGCGCCGATGTTCCAGCGGGTGATGCGCATGTCGGGGTCGGTCGAGAAGATCGCGAACTCGACCGCGTTGTCGACGATCAGCCGCAGCCGTTCCTCGCTGCGGCTGAGCGCGTCCTCGGCCTTCTTGCGCTCGGTGATGTCGATGCACATCACCAGCGCCGCATCGGGCCGCCCGCCGATGTCGGTCAGCCGCGCGACGCTGCTGAAGGTCCACAGCAGCGAGCCGTCCTGGCGCAACTGGCGCGCCTCCACGGTGAAGGGCTCGCCCTGCTCGGCCAGCCCGCGGAACAGCGCCCCCACGCGCGCGGCGTCGTCGGGATGCGTCACCTGGTACAGCGACAGGCCCACCATGTCCGATTCGCCGTAGCCCAGCATGCGGCGGTAGCTGCGGTTGACGAAGGCGATGCGGCCGTCGAGCGCCACCTCCACCACCCCGGCCGCGGCCTGGTTGACGATGGCGCCGAAGCGCTCCTGCGAGATGCGCAGCGCCTCCTGGCCCTGCTTGCGCTCGGTGACGTCGACGAAGGTCAGCACCACCCCGGCGATATGGTCGTCGAGGGTGCGGTAGGGCAGCGCGCGCACCAGGAACCACTGGCCGCCGGCCTTGCCGACCTCGCGCTCGATCGGCACCAGCCGCGCCAGCACCCGGCGGGCGTCCTCGGCCAGGTCGGCATAGTCGAGCTGGGTGGCCAGGTCCGACAGCGGCCGGCCGATGTCGGTGGCGATCAGGTTGAACAGCAGCACCGCCGACGGCGTGAAGCGGGTGATGCAGAGGTTGCGGTCGAGGAAGATGGTGGCGATGGCGGTGGCGTCCATCAGGTTGTGCATGTCGCTGTTGGCATGCCCCAGCTCGTCGACCTTGGTCTTCAGCTCGTGGTTGACGGTGGTCAGTTCCTCGTTGATGGACTGCAGCTCCTCGCGGCTGGTCTCCAGCTCCTCGGTGGCCGAGCGCAGCTCCTCGTTCATCGCGTGCAGCTCCTCGTTGCTGGCCTTGAGCTCCTCGGTGGACGCCTCGTACTGCTCCACCGTGTCGCGCAGGTGCAGCTTCATGCGCTCCATCTCGCGGTCGAGGTGGTCGGCCACCGGATCGTCGGCCACCGCGCTGCGGATCGACTCGCTGGCCAGCGGCGGCGCGCCGGCGGTGCGCAGCACCACCAGCAGGTAGCCGGGCGCGAGTTCGTTGGCCGGCGTCACCCGCACCGACAGCGGCGTGGCGACGCCGTCGATGTCGAGTTTCATCGGCGCGATCTCGACGCCCTCCTTGCGGTGCGCCGCCTGGTAGAGCGCGGCGCGCAATTCGATGCGCAGGCCGGGATGGATCACCCGCAGCAGGTTGCGGCTGGGCTTGCCGGCGGCATGGCGCAAGAAGCCGCCGACGCCGGGCGAGAGATGCACGATGTCGTAGTCGGCATCGACCAGCACCGAGGGCGGCGCGATCTGCTCCAGCAGCCGGAAATGCAGCTCGCCCCAGCTGCCGACCCGGCCGTCGACCCCGGGCGACACCCGCGCGGCGGGCGATGCCGGCGCGGGCGCCGGCGTGAGGCCAGGCGCCTGCGCCGGCAGGTGGACCGGCAGCAGGCTCGGCGCGAAATGCGGCGCCGGCGCGAAGGGCTGGTAGGCGGCCATCGGCTCCGGGAACACGGTGCGCAGCGCCTCCATCGCCGGCGTGCGGCTGCCCGGGCCGTCGGGCACCGGCAGCACCGCACGCGGTGTCGAGCGCTGCGCATACAGCCGGTGCTTCTTGTCGATCACCGCGAACTGCGGCGAGCCGTCGTCGACCGATTCGGACGACCCGAGGAACATCAGCCCGCCCGGCTTGAGCGAGAAGTGGAAGGTGTCGAGCACCCGCCGCTGGGCGGCCGGGTCGAGGTAGATCAGCAGGTTGCGGCAGGTGACCAGGTCGAGCCGCGAGAACGGCGAATCCTTCAGCACGTCGTGCACCGCGAACAGCACCGTCTCGCGCACGTCGCGCCGCAGCCGGTAGCCGCCGTGCTCCTTGCTGAAATAGCGGTGCAGCCGCTCCTGCGACAGGTCGGCCTCGATGGCGCCGGCGTACAGCCCGGCGCGCGCCACCTTGATCGCCGCGTCGTCGAGATCGCTGGCGAACACCTGGATCATCGGCGGCGCCTCCAGCGTGCGCGCATGCTCGTTGAGCAGCATGGCGATCGAATACGCCTCCTCGCCGGTGGCGCAGGCCGCCACCCAGACCCGCACCGCGTCGCCCGGCCCCTTGCCCTCGAACAGGTCGGGCAGGTGGTCCACCAGCGCGGCGAAGCTCTCCGGGTCGCGGAAGAAGTTGGTCACGCTGATCAGCAGGTCCTGCAGCAGCGCGCCGGCCTCGCCGGGGCTGGTGCGCAGGCAGTCGAGATAGCCCGGCAGGTCGTCGACGCCGTTGATCTGCATGCGCCGGGCGATGCGGCGCAGGATGGTGGCGCGCTTGTAATAGGCGAAATCGCGGCCGGTGCGGGTGCGCAGGAAGCCCAGCACGTCGCGCAGCGCGGCCTCGTCGGCATTGCCGGGGCTGCCGGTGTTGCTGCCGCCGAGCGCGTTGGCCTCGCTGGCCAGCCGCGCCGCGTGCGCGGCCTGCGGCGTCGCCTCCGACGGCAGGCGCAGGCGCTGCTCGCGGCGGCGGTAGTCGAGCAGGCGCGGCGGGATCTCGCCGGCCGCCAGCACCCAGTCGACCATGCCGGTGGCGATCGCCGAGCGCGGCATGCCGCCGAATTCGGCCGACGCCGGATCCTGGGCGACGGTCAGGCCGCCACGCTCCTTGATGCGCTTGATGCCCACCGCGCCGTCGCCGTCGGCACCCGACAGCACGATGGCGGTGGCGTAGGGGCCGTGGGCATCGGCCAGGCTGCGAAAGAACAGGTCGACCGCCACCTGGCGCCGGCCCTGCGCCGGCAACTCGGACACATGCAGGGCGCCGTCGTAGGTGCGCAGCGCGCTGCCCGACGGGCCGAGGTAGACCGTGTCGGGCTCGACCTTGCAGCGCTCCCGCACCGGCACCACCGGCATGGCGGTGGCGCACTGCAGCAGGGCCGGCAACGCTGCCTCCTGCTCCGGCGCCAGGTGCAGCAGCAGCACGAACGCCATGCCGGAATCGGTCGGCATCGCGCCCAGCAGCGCCTGCACCGCCGACAGGCTTCCAGCGGCCCCGCCGATGCCCACCAGCGGCAATTTCCGATAGCCATGGCCATGCGCGACCGGATGCAATGGGGTTTCCGGTGGCGGTGCGGCGTTGTCGGCAGGGTTCTTCGTCTCGTCCATTCGAGGAATTATCCGCATGGAAAATTGCAAAAGCGGCAGCGATTGGTGCATATTGCTGCAGATTCACGGCCGTATGCGAGATTAGGCCCCGGGTCGGCAACGCGCTTTTCCGCCGCCTGGCGCTCCGCGATAACCAGAGGGTCGTGCGCATGGAAGACGACGAATTCGCGTCGCAAGGAGCTCCCGCCTGGCCGCCCGGGGTTGCGCACGCCTTGCGCACGCCGCTGGGCGCACTGGTGCTGGCACTCGACGTGGTGGAGCTGCCGGGCATCGACGAAGCGACCCGCCGCGACGCGCTGGAGGCCATCCGCCGCCAGGCCGTGCGGCTGGCCGCGCTGATCGACCGGTACGACCCGGCTCCCTAACCCCCCGGAGATTCGATGGGACACGCATTGGTGGTGGAAGACGATGCCGATCTGGCGCGGATGATGTGCACGCTGGTGGCGGCCACCGGCTTCACCGCCAGCAGTGCGCCCCGCCTGGACGAGGCGCGCCGGCTGATCGCCCGCCAGCGCCCGGACGTGGTGCTGCTCGATCTGCAGCTGCCCGACGGCAGCGGCATGTCGCTGCTGCAGGACCGCGACGTCACCGCCCAGTCGCATGTGGTGCTGATGACCGGCCACGCCAGCCTGTCGTCCTCCATCGACGCACTGCGCCTCGGCGCGGCCGACTACCTGGTCAAGCCGGTCGACCGCCAGCAGCTGCATTCCATCCTGGCGCGGTTCGCGCCGGTATCCGACGCGCTGGCGCCGGGCAGTGCCCAGGCCGAGGGGCTGGGCGGGCTGGTGGGGCGATCGCCTCCGATGCGCGAGATCTTCAGCCAGATCGAGCGGGTGGGCCCCAGCCAGGCGACGGTGCTGATCACCGGCGAGAGTGGTACCGGCAAGGACCTGGCCGCTCGCGCACTGCATCTGCGCAGCCGGCGCGCGGCCGGCCCGTTCATCGCGGTGAACTGCGCGGCCCTGTCGCCGCAGTTGGTCGAAAGCGAGCTGTTCGGCCACGAGCGCGGCAGCTTCACCGGCGCCGACCGCCAGCACCGCGGCCTGTTCGAGCAGGCGCACGGCGGCACCCTGTTCCTCGACGAAATCACCGAGATGCCGCCGGCGGTGCAGGCCAAGCTGCTGCGGGTTCTGGAAAGCGGCGGCTTCATGCGGGTCGGCTCCACCGACACCCGCCACAGCGACGTGCGCATCGTCGCGGCCAGCAACCGCGATCCTTTCGTGGCCGTCGAGCAGGGGCTGCTGCGGGAAGACCTGCTGTACCGGCTGAACGTCTTCGGCCTGCACATGCCCGCCCTGCGCGACCGGGCCGACGACCTGCCGCTGCTGGTGCGGCACCTGCTGTCGGCGATCGGGCAGCGGGAGGGGGAGCACAAGACGATGTCGGACGAAGGGATGGCGCGGTTGCGGCGGCACGCCTGGCCGGGGAATGTGCGCGAGTTGCGCAATGTGCTGCAGCGGGGGTGGCTGATGAGTGATGGGGCGGTTATTTCCGAGCGGTTCGTTTATCTGTCCGGTGGGGGGAGTGCTGTTTCGGGGGGGCTTGCGGCGGGGGGGGGTGGGTTTATCGGGCAGTCGTTGGCGGATATGGAGCGGCGGGTTATTTTGGCTACTTATGCGCATTGTGGGCGGCATCGGGAGAGGACTGCTGCTTCTTTGGGGATTAGTATGAAGACTCTTTATAATCGGCTTAAGGAGTATGGGGTGGGGTGAGGGGGGGGTCTTGTTTTTGTGTTGGTTTTATATTGAGTAGCTGGGGGCTTGCGCGCCCCCAGACCCGCGGTAACTTTCTTTTTCGCAAAAAAAGAAACTCACGAAAGAAAATTGCTAGGGGACGAGCTGAACGCTCGGGTCGGGCCATTGCTTCGCTCG
>JAKONS010000190.1 GCA_022701845.1 Burkholderiaceae bacterium | reverse complement strand
ACGGTGAAACGCGAGACCAATTCGTGGCGCTACGCGGCGCTCATGGCGGGCTACCTGTTCGCGCTGGCCTACGGCTGCAGTTTCATCGCCTACCGGATCACGCTCGCACTGAGCTGACCGGAAAGCGCCGCTCGCAAGAAAAGGGATTCGCCATGCTGCAGCATCTCGTCGTCGCGCTGATCGTGGTGGTCGCCTTCGCCTGGGCGGCCTGGTACTGGATGCCGGCCGGCTGGCGGCGGTCGCTGGCGCGTGCGCTGGGCCGGGGCGGACGCAGCATCGGTCTGCGGGATGCCGGCGCCCGCCGCATCGAGCGCGCGGTGGCCGACGCGCCGGGCTGCACCGCCTGCGACAGCTGCGGCGGCTGCGCCACGCCCGGCCAGCCCGGCGCCCAGACGCGCCAGGTCAAGATCCATCCGGCGCGCTGAACCGATGCGGCCTGCATCGCAGCAGCGGGAGTTGCGCGGCTGATGTCGGTGCGGTTCGCACATGACATGCTGGTCGCCGGTGGCGGCATCGGCGGCCTGGCCGCCGCGCTGGCCTGCAACCATGCGGGTTGGCGGGCGCGGGTGTTCGAACGCGCGCCGGCGTTCAGCGAGATCGGTGCCGGCCTGCAGCTGGGGCCGAACGCCACCCGGCTGCTGCAGGGCTGGGGCCTGGCGGATGCGCTCGACGCGGTGGCGTATTTTCCTGATGCGCTCACCGTGCGCGATGCCGCCGGCAACCGTGCACTGGCCTGCCTGCCGCTGGGCCGCGATATCGCCGCGCGCTACGGCGCACCCTATGCCACGCTGCACCGCGCCGACCTGCATGCGCTGCTGCTGCAGGCGGTGCGCGACACCGGCGAGACGGTGCTGCACCTGGGCGTCGATGCCGGGTCGCTGCAGGCCGGCGACGACTCGGTCTGCCTGTCCGGCGTACCTGGCGTGCCCGGCAGTGGAAAGGGCTGCGAGGGCGACGCGCTGGTCGTCGCCGACGGACTGTGGAGCCGGCTGCGTGCCGATGTGCTGGGCGATGCGACACCGCCCCGGCCGACCGGCCACTTCGCCTGGCGCTGCCTGGTCGAGCGCAGTGCCTTGCCGCTGGCGCTGCGCCAGGCCAGCGCCGGGGTGCAGGTGTGGCTCGGCCCGCGGCTGCATGTGGTGGCCTATCCGGTGCGGCGCGGCGAGTTGCTGAATCTGGTGGTGCTGGCCGAGGCCGCTCCCGGCATGGCCGCGGCCGCCGCGCCCGAGGACTGGAACGCCGACGCCTCGCCCGACGAACTCGCCGGCGTGCTGGCCGGCACCCACGCCGGCCTGCGCGCGCTTACCGAGGCCGCCGGCGCCACCGGCGCGTGGCGCCGCTGGATGCTGCACGACCGCCCGCCGGTGGCCAATGCAGCCGCGATGGCGCGTGGCCGCATCGCCCTGCTGGGCGACGCCGCCCATCCGATGCTGCCCTACCTGGCGCAGGGCGCGGCCATGGCCATCGAGGATGCCGCCGCGCTGCAGCAGGCGCTGGCGATGGACATCGACGACGTGCCGCTGACGCTGGCGCGCTACGCCCTGCAGCGCTGGCAACGGGTCGGCCGGGTGCAGGCGCGGGCACGTCGCCAGGCGGAGATCTTCCATGCCGACGGGCCGATGCGCTGGGGCCGCGACCTGGCGATGCGCGCGCTCGGCCCGCGGCTGCTCGACCAGCCGTGGCTGTGGGGCGAAGGCCGCTAATTCAGGCGCTGCACAGCGGGAATCTGCAGCCTTTATGCTCGGCCGGGTGACCCCGCCAGACCGCTTGCGCCGCATCGCCCACCTCGACATGGACGCCTTCTTCGCGTCGGTCGAACTGCTCCGCTACCCGCAGTTGAAGGGCCTGCCGGTGGTGATCGGCGGAGGCCGGCGCAGCCAGGACAGCGTGCTGCTGAACCCGCCCGACGGCCGCCCGCTCGACCAGATCCCGATCGCCGATTTCCCGATCCTGCGCGACTACGCCGGCCGCGGCGTGGCCACCACCGCCACCTATGCCGCGCGCCAGTTCGGCGTGGGCTCGGCGCTGGGGCTGATGAAGGCGGCGCGGCTGTGTCCGCAGGCGATCCTGCTGCCGGCCGACTTCGACCGGGTGCGCCATTTCTCGCGCACCTTCAAGGGCGTCATCACCGGCATCGCGCCGACGATGGAGGACCGCGGCATCGACGAGGTGTACATCGACTTCACCGACGTGCCGGGCGGCCAGCGCGAAGGCGGGCGGGTGCTGGCGCGCCTGATCCAGCGGCAGATCTTGGAGGCCACCGGGCTGACCTGCTCGATCGGGGTGGCGCCCAACAAGCTGCTGGCCAAGATGGCCAGCGAATTCGACAAGCCCAACGGCATTTCCATCGTCTACGAGGACGACCTGGAAAGCCGCATCTGGCCGCTGGCGGCGCGCAAGATCAACGGCATCGGACCCAAGGCCGACGAGAAGCTGGCGCGTTTCGGCATCCGCACCATCGGCGAGCTGGCGGAGCGCGACGAGGCCTGGCTGGTCGCGAATTTCGGCAAGTCGTCCGGCGCCTGGATGCACCGGGTGGCCTGGGGCCGCGACGACCGGCCGGTGGTGACCGAGAGCGAGCCGGTGTCGATGAGCCGGGAAACCACCTTCGAGCGCAACCTGCATGCGGTGCGCGACCGCGACGAGCTGGGCCGCATCTTCACCGCGCTGTGCGAGAAGGTGGCGGCCGACCTGCAGCGCAAGGGCTACCGCAGCAAGACCATCGGCATCAAGCTACGCTACGACGATTTCCGCATCGTCACCCGCGACCAGTCGGTCGAGGTGCCGCTGGACGATGCCGCGCAGATCCGCCGGCTGGCCGGGCAGTGCCTGAAGCGGGTGCCGCTGGAACAGAAGCTGCGGCTGCTGGGGGTGCGCGCCGGCTCGCTGGTGGCGGCGGGCGAGGTGGAGGCGCCGCCGGTCGCGGCGGTGGATGTCGGGGTGCCGGACTCGACGCCGGCGTCGGCGTCGGCTGCGAAGGCGTCCGCCCGGGGCCGCACCCGGGAGCTGTTCTAGCCCTGCGCCCGCCGCGGCCCGGGGTGCGGCGCGTCAGCCGTCGATGCGCACCGACAGGCCGGTGGCGGTGTAGAACGCGGTGACCCGGTAGCCGGCCACGGTGACGGTGTCGAACATGCCCTTGAGCGATGCCGCGCTGATCAGCGAAAGCGTGTCGCCCACCTTCGGCGCATAGCCGGCCGGGAAGGTCACCGCCAGGGTGCCGCCGGCGATGACCGCGGCGCCGCCGACCGCCAGCCGGCCCGCGCCGGTGCCGCTGCCCGCCACCAGTTGCAGCGTGGTGCCGGGCAGCTGGGTGTAGCCGCCCGCCACCGCCACCGGCGTGGCCGCCTGGCACACCAGCGTGCCGCCGCCGAGGTACACGGCGCCCTTGCCCAGCGCGGTGGCGGAGGTCGCCCGCAGCACGCCAGCCGATACCTGGGTGCCGCCCGTGTAGCTGTTGGCGCCGGCCAGGGTGAGCGTGCCGCTGCCCTTCTTGGTGAGCTTGCCGGCACCGGCGATGTCGTTGCGCCAGCTGTCGGCTGCCGAGAAGCCGCCCTGGGCGGCGTCCATGGTGACCACCACGTCGCCGGCGAAGCTGCCGTAGCCGTCGCCGGCGGCGAACAGGTTCAGGCGGCCCCAGCCTTCGGCGTCGTCGAGCACCGGGTAGCCCGAGGGCAGGGCGGTGGTCTTCAGCACCACCCGGCGCTGGCCGGCGTCGAGATAGGGCAGGCGGGTTTCCAGCAGCACGTCGGCGCCCTTGGGCACCACGGCCGGGCGGGTGGTGTCGCCGATCGGTGCGAAGCCGTAGGTCAGGCGGCGCAGGTAGGCGGCCTTGTTGGCCGCGTGGTCGGCGAAGCGGTCGTCGGCCAGGCTCTGCGAATGGGCGAAGTCGTTGAGGGCAGCGGCGGTGCCGACGCCGGCGGCCGCCATCAGCGCGGTCTGGGCCTGCTGGAAGGCGGCGGTCTTGCCGGCCAGGTTGGCGCCGGTCGCGATGCTGGCGGCCGCCGCGGCCTGGCCCTGCACCCGGCCGCCGATGACGTCGAGCGGCGAATGCATGCCGGCGACGATGCGGTTCTCGCCCAGCTCCAGGCCGCGCGCGAGGATTTCCTGGAAACGCTGCGGCAGCACATACGCCATGCCGACCACGTCTCGGGTGGCTTCGGCCGAATGGCCGCTGATGAATCCGCCGTCGGTGGCGGGCGTGGCGCTCTTGGCCGGCACCAGCGCCGGCAGTACCGCCACGCTGCTGCTCCAGCGGTAGGGCCGGGCGTATTTGTAGAAGCGCTTGGCCGGTTCGGTGGAGGCGTTCTCGCCCACGTTGCCGATGAAGTCGACCACCTTGCCGAAGCCGCCGTTGCCGGCGGCGCTGCCGACGCCGGCGTTGTTGCCGCTGTCGTTGTAGACGGTGGTGGTGGCGTCGGCGGCGATGGCGGTGATCGAGGTGGTCTGCCGGGCGGCGGTGCGCCAGGCGTTGGTGAGCGGGCCCAGGCCGTCGGTCACGCTGTAGGCCTTGCCGCGGCGGTCGTCGAGGTAGGCGGCGAGTTCCTGCGCGGGCGTGCGCTGGGTGGTGGCGCC
>JAKONS010000181.1 GCA_022701845.1 Burkholderiaceae bacterium | reverse complement strand
TAGGCGAGCGAGGCCACCAGGTTGTGCTTGACCGCGCCGGTGGTCGCCTTGGCGCGCACGCCGATTTCGCCGGTGCGCACTGCTTCCTTGCCGGTGTTGTCGAAGCGGTAGGTGGTGCCGGCGCCGTTCGTGCTGTTCACCGTGAGGTTGGCCAGCGAATTGGCCTCGGTGCCGTTGCGGGCGCCGGCGGCGAACCAGGCGGTGACCCGGTCGTTGACGTCGTATTCGGCGCGCACCGAGCCGAAGGTGTCGCGCTCGTTCGAGAACGACCAGGGCTGGGCCCAGTTGGTGGAGGCATCGGGCGCGCGCGGCACCGCGCTCACGCCGGCCAGGGTGACGTTGGGGCGGGTGGCGTTCAGGCGGTGGTCCTGGTAGCCGATGTCGCCCGACAGGCGCAGGTCGGCGCTGCGCCAGTCGAGGCCGAGCGAGACCACGTCGAGCTTGACCTTCTCGCGGTCGACGCCGGTGCCGCCGTCGCGGTGGGCGGCGTTCAGGCGGATGCCGGTGGCGTTGTCCGGGCCGAAGCGGCGCGAGAGGTCGACCGCGCCGTACACCTGCGAGCCGGTGGCGCCGCCGAGCGTCACCCGCGACAGCGGCTCGTTGGTGGCGCGCTTGGGCAGCAGGTTCACCGTGCCGCCGATGCCGTCGCCGCCCGGGGTGATGCCGGTGAGGAAGTTGCTGGCGCCGTGCAGCACCTCGACCCGCTCGAACAGCTCCGACGAGATGTACTGGCGCGGCAGCAGGCTGTAGAGGCCGTTGTAGGCGACGTAGTCGGAGCTCAGCAAAAAGCCGCGGATGAAGTAGGACTCCTGGAAGTTGCCGAAGCCGCGCGCCAGCCGGATCGACGGATCGTTCTGCAGCACGTCGCCGACGCTGCGCGCCTGCTGGTCCTGGATGAAATCGTTGGTGAAGGAGGTGACGGCGAAAGGCGTCTCCATGTTGTCCTGGTTGCCCAGGATGCCGACCCGGCCGCCGCGCGCCACCTGGCCGCCGGCATAGGGCGCCGTCAGGCCTTCGGCGGAGGCGTCGGCGCTGGCGTTGACGGTGGTGACGCCGAGGTTGCCGGGGCCGCCGGCGGTCTGGGCATGCGCGCTGCCGGCCAGCAGCAGGAGAACGGCGACCGCGGACGGCGCGCGGCGAGCGGACGAGAGGCGATGGAGAGGCATGCGACGGCTTTGATGTCGAAACGAACGCAAATGAGAACTTGTTGCATTCTATGACGATTTCTGGCGACGTCGGCTGACTCCATAACGGGCGAAAGGCTGTTGAAAACCGGCGAAAACGGGTGTGGTTCAGCCGGTGCCGTAACTCACGACGCCGCCCGCGACGGCCGCACCGGCGTGCGCGTCGCCACATCGGGCGTGTCGCCCGGCAGCGCGCCGCGGCAGGGCACGAAGGCGTCGAGCGCGACCCGGTAGGTGGGCGTCTCGATGTCGAGCAGGCCCAGCACCGTCGGGTAGAGGTTGTCGTGGGTGATCGCATCGCCGCGGTGGCGGCGCAGGCAGGCGGTGTCGGTCGCGCTGCGGCGCGCCAGGCGGTCGTCCAGCCACACGACCAGCGGCACATGTTTCTGGGCCTCGGGTGCGAAGGCGTAGGGCAGTCCGTGCAGGTACAGTCCGAATTCGCCGAGCGATTCGCCGTGGTCGGACATGTAGAGCATGCCGGCCGCATAGCCGGTCTGCCGGCGCGCCCAGCCGATGGTGTCGGCCAGGAACCGGTCGGTCTCGGCGATCGAGTTGTCGAAGGCGGCCACCACGTCGGCCACCGGGCACTGCGCCAGCTCGGTGGTCAGGCACTCGGGGCCGAAGCGCTTGGTGTCGGCGGCCGAGCGGCGGTAGTAGGCCGGGCCGTGGCTGCCCATCTGGTGCAGCACCATCACCACGCCGCGCTGGCGGCGCTCCTGCGGCAGCGCGGCGATGCGCTCGTCCAGGCCCGCCAGCATGATCCGGTCGAGGCAGTCGCCCTCGCTGCACAGTGCCGGGCGCAGGGCGTCGGCCGGCGGGTAGGCGGCGGCGGTGGAGGCGTTCGGCACCCGGGCGCACACACCCTTGCAGCCGGCCTGGTTGTCGATCCACAGCACCGCCAGGCCGGCGGCCTGCAGCACGTCCAGCAGGTTCTCGTGTTCGGCCCGCCGCGCCTCGAACCCCGCCTTGCCCAGCGAGGAGAACATGCAGGGCAGCGAGGTCAGGGTGCTGGTGCCGCAGGAATGCGCGGCGGTGAAGCTGACGACGTCTTCCGCTGCCATGCGCGGCGTGGTGTCGCGTGCATAGCCGTTGAGTCCGAAATGGTCGGACCGGGCGGTCTCGCCCACCACCAGCACCAGCAGCGGCGGTGGCGCGCCCTCGGCATAGCGCGGGCCGGCGGCGGCGCCGCCGGAGATCGCCACCAGCGCCTGCGGCTGCGCCCCGCGCAGCGCCTTGCCGACGGTGGCGACGGTCGACAGCACCGGCACCACCGGGTTCAGCATGAAACGCAGCTCCATGTGGTTGCGCACCAGCGGCGCCAGCGTGGTGTAGATGCCCAGCACGCCGCCGGCAGCGATCGCCAGCGACACGCCCACCGCCAGCCCGTTGGTGGCGATGCGCCGCAGCACGCCGGTCGGCAGCAGGGTGCGCGGCAGCAGCCAGGCCAGCGGCAGGCCGGCCACCAGCAGCCACTGCAGCAGCAGGCCCGGGCCGACCTGGTCGCGCAGCTCGGTGAAGTCGGTCTGCAGCACGTTGCGCACCATGCCCTGGTCGATCACCGTGCCGTAGGTCAGCATGGTGTGCTGCACCGTGGCGGTGACCAGCAGCAGCAGCACCGCGGCCGGCTTGAAGACGCGCGGCCAGGCCAGCGCCGCCAGCAGCATCGCGGTGATCGCCGCCGACACCGCCGCGATGGCGAGCAGGGTGAGCAACGGTTGCGTCGGCAGCGAGCCCTGGCGTGCCAGGGCGCCGAGCCGGCTCCACAGCGCCAGGTTGCCGAAGAGGGTGATCCAGCCGGCCAGCAGCAGTGCGGCGCTCAGGTGGGTGCGGGGCGCCGTCCAGGCGGAAACGAGGCGACGGCGGGTGGTGGCGAGCATCCGGAAATGCTAGGCAGCCGCGCTGAAAACTCCATGAACCGGTCGTTCACAAACGGTTCAGGCCGGAGGCCGAAAAAGCGCCCCGGCCGGTCGGTATTCGTGCCAGGCGCGGCGGCCCTACAAGCCCAGCGTGCGGAACATGGTGCGCCGGGTGTTGGTGAAGTGCGGCCGCACCCGGCTACTCCATTCGCTGCCCCGCACCGCCAGCCACGGCGGCGAGCCCAGCGTCTCGGTGCTCACCAGGTCGTAGCAGGCCAGCGACAGCGGGCCGTGGTCGTGGTTCAGCATCCGGGTGGCGCGGATGGCGCCGGGCACCGACGCCAG
>JAKONS010000165.1 GCA_022701845.1 Burkholderiaceae bacterium | reverse complement strand
CCGGTCGAGGCGCTCCCGCGGCTGGGGGTCGACCAGCACGTCGAGGCGGTCGAAGACCTGCGGCTCGCTCAGGGTGATGGCGCCGGCGTCGGTGAGGTGCACACGCATGGGAATCTCCTGGGAATGTCGGTGGATCGCGGTGGATCGCGTGGATCGCAATGGGGCCGGTGGCCTCAGGGGGCGACCGCTTCGAGGTGGCCGACTTCCTTGCGGATCGCCGGGATGATGCGTTCGCCCCAGAGCTCGATCTGGCGCAGCATCGTCTTCTGGTCGAAGTCGCCGAGCTGGGTCTGCAGGGCGATGTGTTTGGGCCGCAGGATGCTGATCTCCTCGAGCATCTTGTCGATCACCTGGTTGACCGAGCCCACCGGCAGGTTGGCGCGCAGCTGTTCGAAGGTGGGGTCGGTGTCGGACGGCACTTCCTTGACCATGTAGCCGTCTTCCGACTGGGCGCGGCGGAACTTCAGGCTCTCGGAGATGCGGCGCTGGTAGCGGGCGTTGTCGAGGTAGGCGTCGATCTCGGACTGCTTGTCGGAGGCATAGGCGCAGCGCAGGAAGCCGAACTTCACATCGTCGTCGAGGTTCTTGCCGTTCTCCTCGGCCACCTTGTCGAGCCGGCCGCGCAGCTCGGCGATGCCCTCGTTGCCCTTGAGCAGCGCGGTGACGAACAGGTTGTGGCCCTCGCGCACGCCGCGGCTCAGGGTGGCCGGGTTGCCGGAGGTGATCCACAGCGGCGGCATCGGGTCCTGCACCGCGCGCACCGCGATCGAGCTGGGCGGTACCTGCAGGTGCTTGCCGTGGTATTCGAAGGTCTTCTGGGTCAGGCCCCTGGGGATGATGTCCAGGAACTCGTTGTAGATGGCGGCCGCGTCGGCGATGTCGACGCCGAAGCGCTGGAACTCGAAATCCTGGTAACCGGAGCCGATGCCCAGGTCGAGACGGCCGTTGGACACCACGTCGACGAAACCGACCTCGGCCAGGAAACGCGCCGGGTGGTAGAGCGGCAGGATGCAAACCGCGGTGCCCAGCCGGATGCGCTGGGTCCTGGCGGCCATGTGCGCGATCATCATCAGCGGCGAGGGCGACAGCGAGTAGTTGTTGAAGTGGTGCTCGGCATACCAGGCCGCGTCGAAGCCGGCCTGCTCGGCCACCATCGTCTGCTCGATCGAGTTGTGGATGACCTGTTGCGGGGTCTGGTGGTAGCCGCGTTGCTGGGCCAGGATGAAAACGCCGAATTCCATGGTGCTGCGCCTCGTGGTGGGGGTGGTGCTGGGGGGGGGGTGGGCAAATTCTCCGGCGGTCGGACGCCGCGCGGAATGGGTCGGCAGCGCGGTTCAGTCCTGCGTAAAACGCAGCAACCGCCCGCCGCGCGCGGGCCCGGTCACTTCTCCTTGAGGTCGGCGGTGCGGGCCAGGCCCTGCCAGACCAGCGCGTCGGCGCGGATCGAGTCGGCGAAGCCCTGGGCGCTGCGGCCGGCGGTGACGATCATGTTCTGGCCCTCGATCTTCTGGCGCACCTCGTCGGTGGCCTGCAGCCGGTTGATCTCCTCGTTGAGGCGATCGACCACCGCTTTGGGCGTGCCGCCCGGCGCGAACACCGCATACCAGCCGTCGGCGTCGAACTTGAAACCCTGCTCGGTGAGGCTGGGCACGTCGCGGGTGGCGGGCCAGCGCTGCGAGCCGGAGGTGCCCAGCGCCACCAGCTTGCCGGCGCGGATATGCGGGATCGGCGAGGCGATGTCGGCGAAACCGACGCTGATGTTGTTGCCGATCAGGTCGGCCACCTCGGTGGTGAGGGTCTTGTAGGGCACATGCGGCATGTCGAGGCCGTAGTGCGCCTTGATGCCCTCCATCACCAGATGGCCCGACGAGCCGGTGCCCCAGGAGCCGTAGGCCAGCTTGCCGGGGTTGGCCTTGGCATGGGCCACCATGTCGGCCAGGTTGCGGAAGCCGGTGCTCGGGTTGGCCACCAGCAGGATGCCGGCGGCGCCCACCTGGGTGACCGGCACCAGGTCCTTCTTCGGGTCGTAGGGCATCTTGTCCAGGATCACCGGGTTGATCAGGATCGCCGACGACGGTGCGAACAGCAGGGTGTAGCCGTCGGGCTGCGCCTTGGCCACCATGTCGCAGGCGATCAGGCCGTTGGCCCCCGGCTTGGGGTCGACCACCACCGGCTGCTTGAGCACGTTCTGCAGCGGCGTGGCGATGAGCCGGGCGAAGATGTCGCCGCCCGCGCCCGGCGTGCCGGCCACCACGATGCGCACCGGCCGGCTGGGCCAGGCGCCGCCGGCGCCCTGCGCGAACGCCGGCAGGCCCGCCGCCCCGGCGATGCCGCCGAGGCCGGCCACGACGAAGCCGCGCCGCGCCATCGAATCGATCTTCTGTTTCATGTGCTGTGTCTCCTGTTATTGCCGCATCCGACGCCGCCGGGTGAAAATCGGCCGGTGCCCGTCGATAATGGGTTCGCCTGTCGGGTGGAACTAATGGATGCCGTGTTCCACGCCTGCGGCGGATTCTAGGCACCGCCCCCGCTGGCCACTGCCGCGTAAATGGCAGTTCAGTTCTGCATAAATCGGAGTATTCATGGACAGGTTGCGCGCGATGGAGCTTTTTCTCTCCATCTCCCAGACGCAGAATTTCTCGGAAACCGCGCGCCGGTTCGGCATTTCCGCCACCGCGGTTTCTCGCATGATTACCGAGGTGGAAGAGCAGATGAAAATCAAGCTGCTGCTGCGATCGACCCGCCAGGTGGCGCTCACCGAGTCCGGTCTCGAATATGCGCGGCAGATCGAGGGCATCCTCTGGCAGATCAACGAACTGCAAAGCAATATCACCGCCATCAGCAGCGCGCCGCAGGGCCTGCTGCGGGTGCACTCGCGCACCATGTTCGGCCTGGGCGTGCTGCCGCCGCTGGTGGCCGACTTCCGCCGCATGCATCCGGCGATCGACATCGAACTGATCCTGGGCGAGTCGGCGGTCGACCTGCGGCGCAACGCGGTCGACATCGATTTCCGCATCTCGCCGCCGGAGGAAGCCGGCGTGCGGCGGCGCATGCTGTTTCGCAGCGAGCGCCATCTGGTGGCCTCGCCCGCCTACCTGGCCGGGCGGCCGGCCCTGCAGCAACCGGCCGACATCCTGCAGCACGACTGCCTGGCCTACCAGCTGCCGGGCGAGCAGGTGTCGTGGCGTTTTCGCCAGGGCGAGCAGGGCAGCGAGGTGGTCTTCAAGCCGCGCCATGTCAGCAACAACGGCGTGGCGCTGCTGGAGCTGGCGCGGCTGGGCGAAGGGCTGGTGCTGCTGGACGACTACACGGTGCACCAGGACATCGCCGCAGGGCGGCTGGTGCGGCAGCTGGCCGACTGGCGCATCACCAACAAGGGCTTCGAGGAGGGCATGTACGCCACCATCCTCGACACGCCGATCGTGCCGGCCAAGATCCGGCTCTTTCTCGATTTCGTCGCCGAGCATGTGGCCGGCGACGAACTGCGTTTCACCGCGCGTTTCCGCCGCCACGACTAGCCCCGCGGCTCACACCCGCAGCCGGCAGACGGGCCTGGCCGGGCCGCGGAAGCCCGATCCGGTGATCGCCAGCACCGCGCCGTCGAGCGGGCCGTCGGCGCGCAGCCGGCCGCTGTCGCGGATCGAGGTGAGGTAGATCACATCGCGCCCCGGGCCGCCGAAGCACAGCGCGGTGGGGTGGGTCAGCGGCAGCGGGATGCGGTCGGTCAGCCGGCCGGCGGTGTCGAAGCGGGCCAGGGCACCGGCCCGCACCAGCGCGGTCCAGAGGCCGCCGTCGTCGTCGAAGCAGCAACCGTCGGGGCCGGAGTCGAGCGCGTCGGTGCGCACGAACACCTGCCGGTCGGTGAGGGCGCCGGCCTCGCCGAGGGCGAAGGACCAGATCACCCGCTCGGCGCTGTCGGCGATGTGGAAGCGGCCGGTGGCCGGGTGCACGCCCGGCCCGTTGGCCACGCCCAGTGCCGGCGCGATGCGCTGCAGGCGCAGGTCGGGCGCCAGCCGGTAGAGGCCGCCCCGCGGCGCCTCACCCGGTGCGCGGCCGACATGCATCGTGCCGACGACGAAGCTGCCGTCGGGCAGGGCGCAGCCGTCGTTCAGCCGCACGTCCGGGTGGGAGACGTCGATGCGGGCCAGGGTGCGCAAGGAAGGCGGCTCGCCCGGCCGGTGCGCCGCCGGGTCCGGGTCCGGATCCAGCAACACGATCGCCTCCTTGAGC
>JAKONS010000161.1 GCA_022701845.1 Burkholderiaceae bacterium | reverse complement strand
TGCCGGCCAGGCCATGGGGTGGTACACCGCCGGCGCCGGCGCGGGCTTCATCGCGTCGCTGGTCGGCGCGATCGTGGTGCTGCTGATCTACGGCATGGTGGTCAAGCGCGGCTGATCCATCCGCCTGCGGGCGGCTCGTTCGACAGAAGACACACAACACACGGGAGAACCAGCATGGGACTGATCGACATCCTGCAGGGCGCACTGGGCGGCCAGATGGGCGGCACCGGAGCGGCACCCGGCGCCCCCCAGAACGCTTCCAACGGCGCCCTGGGTGCGGGCCTCGCCGATGCCTTAATCGAACCAGACGCCGCCCTTTGGCGACATGGTCGGCCAGCTGTTCGGCAATTCCAATGCCGGCCAGCAGGCGGGCCTGCTCAACCACCTGCTGGCCGCCCTCGGTCCGGCAGCGTTGAGCGGCGTGGCCGGCGGCGTGCTCGGCAAGCTCCTGGCCCCCGGCCAGACGCAGCTGACGCCGGAGCAGGCCGCGCAGGTGTCGCCGGCCGACGCCAGCGAGATCGCCAAGGTGGCGGAGCGGCAGCAACCCGGCATCGTCGACCAGGTGGCCCAGTTCTACGCCCAGCATTCCAGCCTGATCAATACGCTGGGTGCTGCGGCGCTGGCCTTCACCATGGCGCGTATCAAGGAAAACGAGAGCAACAACCGCAAGGCATGACCGCCGCGGCACCGTTCACCATGGCGGTGCTTCGACGGCGGCATGCGCACCGGAGATGCGAGTGAGAGAGCAACTGCGAGACCGCTGAGGCGCCCGACAGGGAATCGCCACCGAGGCCGCCGATCCACTGGGTCGGCGGCCTCTTTTTTCATGTGCGCGCGCCCAACCGTGGGAGGCCGACTACGGCGGCTCGGGCTGGCCGGGGATGGCGACGGCGCGCCGCAAGCCGCATGCTCGTCACGCTGTCGCCGGCTTCGGCCGACGTGCCGCATTCGCTCCACGCCACGACGCGGTCCCGGACCCGTCCCCTCCGTCCACCCGAACCCGCCATGGCCGCACGCCTTCTAGAACCCGCCTCTCCCCAACCGCCTGTCGCGGACGCCGCACGGGACGGGCGCTCCAACCGCCGGCCGATCGCCGACTACGCCCTGATCGGCGACATGCGCGGCAGCGCGCTGGTCGCCACCGACGCCACCATCGAGTGGCTGTGCCTGGCCCGCTTCGACGCCGACCCGGTCTTCGCCGCGTTGCTCGACACCGGCATCGGCGGCCATTGCGCGGTCGACCTGGACGGCGGCGTGCAATCCACCGCGCGGCACTACCGCCGCTGCACCAACATCCTCGAGACCACCCTGCACGGCACCGACGGCACGGTGTTGGTGACCGACTGCATGCCGGTGCGCCAGGCGCCCGACAGCGGCGAGAACGGCGCCGACAGCCATGCGCCGCACCGCCTGCTGCGCAACATCCGCTGCACCGCCGGCAGCGCCACGGTGCGCCTGCGCGTCGCGCCGGGATTCGACTGGGGCCGGCGCAGCGTGCGGCCCGACGTGGCGGGCGGCCTGGCGCGCTACCCCGGCGAGAACCTGCATCTGGCCTGCAGCCACCCGCTGCGCTCGCAGGCCGACCATGCGCTGACCAGCCGCATCGACCTGGCCGAAGGCGAGGAAGCCTGGCTGGTGCTGGGCGAATCGGATGTGACGATCGAGGCCCTGGCGCAGGCGCCGGAGCAGCTGGAGGAAACCGCCCACTACTGGAAGCAGTGGCAGCGCCACTGCACCTACCGCGGCCCCGACGCCGACATGATCGACCGCAGCGCCCTGTGCCTGAAGCTGATGACCTTCGCCCCGACCGGCGCCATGGTGGCCGCGCCCACCGCCGGCCTGCCCGAGGTGCCGGGCGGCGTGCGCAACTGGGACTACCGCTTCGTCTGGACCCGCGACGCCTCCTTCTGCGTATCGGCTTTCCTGAACCTGGGCCACCGCCGCGAAGCCGCCGAGTTCCTGCGCTTTTTGCACGGCAGCTGCCACGGCGGCGAGGCGGTGCGCGTGATGTACGCGGTGCAGGGCGAGATGGCCGAGGAGCAGACACTCGACCACCTGGCCGGCTGGGAAGACGCCCGCCCGGTGCTGGTGGGCAACGCGGCCTCCGAGCAGAAGCAGCACGAGATCTTCGGCGAGTTGCTGGCCGCCATCCGCCTCTACCTCGACAAGCACGGCACCGAGGGCCTGTGCCCGAACCTGGTGGCCGACCTGCCCGACTTCGTGACACGGCTGGCCGAAGCCGCCATCGAGCGCTTTCCCACCCCCGACCAGGGCATCTGGGAACTGCGCGGCCCGGCGCGGCATCTGCTGCACACCAAGGCGATGTGCTGGGTGGCGGTGGACCGCGCCATCGCCATCGCCCCGGTCATCGGCCTGGCGGTGCCGGCGCACTGGGCCTCCGAGCGCGACGCGATGCGCGCCGACTGCCTGGCGCGCGGCTGGCACGAGCCGACCGGCGTCTTCACCATGGAATACGGCCGGCCGGAGCTCGACATGTCGGTGCTGCGGCTGGCCCTGATGGACATGGTCGACGCCAACGACCCGCGCATGGTCGCCACCCTCGACGCGGTGCAGGCGCAGCTGGCCGACCCGGCCGATGGCGACCTGTACCGCCGCTACCGCTTCGACGACGGCCTGCCCGGCGAGGAAGGCGCCTTCCTGGCGTGCTCGTTCTGGGTGGTGGGCGTGCTGCTGCGGCGCGGCCAAGGCGAGGCGGCGCGCGCCATGCTGAAGCGGCTGGAACTGCGCGCCAACGACGTCGGCCTGTTCGCCGAGGAGATCGACCCGCGCAACGGCGCCCAGCTGGGCAACTTCCCGCAGGCCTTCAGCCACCTGGCGATCGTGCATGCGATGGTCGAGGCGGGCCTCTCCGGCTGACGCAACGCCGGCGGCGGCGGGTCGCATCGCCGCCACCGGTTCACGAGGCGGTCACGCTTCGTCGCCAGGATCGGCTGTTCGAGAACTACGACAACAGCCGATGAAAACCCTTTTCTTCCCCCGCCGGGCACAGATCCTGTGCGCCGGAATCTCCGCCGTAGCCGCTGTGGCTCTGGCCTCCTGCGGCGGCACCAACGACACGATCAGCCCGGCATCCACCGCCGACACCCAGGTGCAGGCCGCCTGGACCGAGATCGGCGCCGGCGGCCAGACCATCGCCCGCGCGGTGACCCTGGCCGGCACCTGCCCGCGCATGGCGGTCGACGGCGTGTTCTCCACCATGGCGGTGCGCGCCCCGGCGGCCACCGTCGCCCTGCGCCCCACCGCCAGCGCCGCCGCCGATTCGAAGCCGTCGGCCTTCCCGGTCACCACCTGCGAAGCCACCGTGGCGGCCTCGGCCACCACCGCCTTCGTCGGCGGCCGCGCCCTGCCGCTGCCCAAGGCCGCGCCGCAGCGCATCGCCATCCTGGCCGACACCGGCTGCCGCATGAAGAAGGCCGACAACGCCTTCCAGCCCTGCCTGGATGCCACCGCCTGGCCGTTCGCCACCATCGCCGCCACCATCGCCGGCATGAAGCCCGACCTGGTGGTGCACATCGGCGACTACCACTACCGCGAGAACGCCTGCCCCGCCGACATCGCCGGCTGCAAGGACAGCCCGTGGGGCTACGGCTGGGATACCTGGGCGGCCGACCTGTTCACCCCCGCCGCGCCGCTGCTGGCGGCGGCACCCTGGGTGGTCACCCGCGGCAACCACGAGGAATGCGCCCGCGCCGGCCAGGGCTGGTCGCGCTTTCTCGACGTGCGCCCGTTCTCGGCCGCGATGAGCTGCGACGACCCGGCCAACGACGCGGCGGCCAACGTCAGCGATCCGTATGCGGTAGCGCTCGGCGCCGATACCCAGCTGGTACTGTTCGACTCGGCCAAGGTGGGCACCGCCGGCCTGGCCGCCACCGACTACAAGTTCCCGATCTACCAGGACCAGTTCCGCAAGGTGGCGGCGATCGCGGCCGACACCAGCAAGACCACCCTGTTCGCCAACCACCACCCGATCCTGGCGTTCGCGCCGCTGGCCGGCGCGGCACCCGCACCGGGCAACACCGGCCTGCAGGCGGTGATGAAGACGCTGAACCCGGTCAGCTACTACCCCGAGGGCGTGAAGATCGCGCTGCACGGCCATGTGCACGATTTCCAGGCGATCAACTTCAGCACCGCGCACCCGGCCACCTTCGTCGCCGGCAACGGCGGCGACAACGTCGACGTGAACCTGCCCGACCCGTTCCCGGCCGGTGTCACCCCGGCGCCCGGCGCGGTGCTGGACCGGATCACCCACACCAACACCTTCGGCTTCATGATGATGGAGCGCGCCGGCAGCAGCTGGCTCTACCGGGCCTACGACCGCAACGGCAGGCTGCTCACCACCTGCGTGCCGACCGGCTCGAAGATCGCCTGCGACCGCACCGGTTTCCTGGCGCCCTCGTGAACCTGCTGCGTTTCACCGGCGCGGCGCTGGCCCTGGCGTTCGCGCTGGGGGTGATCTGCGACGTGGGTGCGCAGGCGGCAGCGCCCGCGGTGCCCGCCCCGGTGGCCGGCCCGCCGCCGGTGGTCGTCGGGCATGTGGGAACCACCCCGCGCTACAGCGCGATCGTGCCGGCGGCGCGCCCGCTGGCGCCGCCCGAGCCGGCGCGCAGCGCGCTCGGCAAGGCGCTGTTCGCCGACACCCGCCTGTCGCAGCCGCAGGGCACCAGCTGTGCCAGCTGCCACGACGCGGCACGCGGCTTCACCGGTTTCAACCGGGGTGGCCGCGACGGCGTGGCCAGCGGCAGCCTGCGGGCCCGGCTGGGCTTTCGCAACCCGCCGTCGCTCACCTATGCGAAGTTCATCCCGCCGCTGTATTTCTACCAGGACGACGACGCCACCCAGCCCGCTCCCTTCGGCGGCCTGATGCTGGACGGCCGTGCCGACACCCTGGCCGCGCAGTCGCGCGAGCCGCTGCTGGCGCGCCACGAGATGAACCTGGGGAGCGAGCGCGCCGCCGCCGCCCGGCTGCGCGGTGCCGGCTACCGGCAGGCCTTCGAGGCGCTCTACGGCGCCGGCGTGCTCGACGACCCGCGCCGCGCGGTGGCCGCCTTCGGCAGCAGCATCGAGGCCTATCTGCAGAGCGACGAACTGGCGCCGTTCGACTCGCGCTTCGACGCCTTCCTGCGCGGCGACACCCGGGCGCTGACCGCGCAGGAAGCCCGGGGCCTGGCGATTTTTCGCAACCCCGACCAGGGCAACTGCGCCTCCTGCCACAGCGTCAGCCACACCTCCAGCAATCCGGCCCGCTCGCTCTTCACCGATTTCGGCTACGAAGCCCTGGGCGTGCCGCGCAACCGCCGGCTGCCGGCGAATGCCGACCCGAAGCATTTCGACGCCGGCCTGTGCCGCACCGCCGAGGCGCGCGAATGGCCGGATGCCGACAGCTGGTGCGGCTACTTCCGCACCCCCAGCCTGCGCAACGTGGCGGTGCGCACCCGCTTCATGCACAACGGCGTCTTCACCTCGCTGCGCGAGGCGGTGCGCTTCTACGCGGTGCGCTCCACCCGGCCGGGCGAGGTGTACACCCGCGGCCCGGTGTTCGACGACCTGCCGGCGCGCCAGCGCGGCAACGTCAACCAGCAGTCGTCGCCGCTGAACCGTCGCGCCGGCAGCCCGCCGGCGATGAGCGAGGACGACATCGATGCGGTGGTGGCGTTTCTCGGCACGCTGACCGACCGGCGATACGTGGTGGCCAAGCCCTGAACGGCACAGGCGGCGGGCCGGGCGCGGCTGCGGGTTGACGGAAAATCGCCTTTTCCCGTTCCCTTCCCCCCGTCCCTCCGCCCCGCATCGCGCCCGGCGCACCACCCACCATGCGCATCCCCGACCTCAAGCGCCGCCTGCGCGACGCCGGCGCCGGCCCGCT
>JAKONS010000157.1 GCA_022701845.1 Burkholderiaceae bacterium | reverse complement strand
CGTCGTGTTCCACGTTCAGGATTTTCAACAGATTTAATTTCAGGAGTCCACCATGCCCGGACCGAAACGTTTCAACAAGGACAAGCGTCCCAAGCGCAACACCCAATCGCTGCTGTTCCGCCGCAAGCGCTTCTGCCGCTTCACCGTCGCCGGCGTCGAAGAGATCGACTACAAGGATGTCGACACCCTGCGCGACTTCATCGGCGAAAACGGCAAGATCGTTCCCGCGCGCCTGACCGGCACCCGTGCGATCTACCAGCGCCAGCTCAACACCGCCATCAAGCGCGCCCGCTTCCTGGCCCTGGTCCCGTACAGCGACCAGCACAAGATCTAAGGAGTCCCTGTCATGCAAATCATCCTGCTCGACAAGGTCGTGAACCTCGGCAACCTGGGCGATGTCGTCAAGGTCAAGGACGGCTTCGCCCGTAACTTCCTGATCCCTACCGGCCGTGCACGCCGTGCGACCGCATCGGCCAAGGCCGAGTTCGAAGCCAAGCGCGTCGAACTGGAAAAAGCGGCTGCCGGCAAGCTGGCCGAGTCGCAAGCCCAAGGCGAGAAGCTGGCCGGCAAGACTTTCAAGCTGACCCAGAAGGCCGGCGTCGACGGTCGCCTGTTCGGTTCGGTGACCAACCAGGACATCGCCGATGCCCTGGAAAAAGAAGGCTTCAAGGTCGCCAAGTCGCAGATTCGTCTGCCCAACGGTCCGATCAAGACCGTCGGTGACAACACGGTGTCGGTCTCGCTGCACACCGACGTCGTCGTCGAGATCACGGTGACGGTCTACGGCGAAACCGCGTAAGCGTTCTTTTCTCGTTAGTCATCGGTCGAAGCCGCCCCTCGGGGCGGCTTTTTCATTGGTGCCGCCGACGCAAAACGGCGCCGAACCAGCCGTCCTACCCACTGCCAACCCACCGACGGCCCACCGGATGTCCACAGGGTTATCCCATGACGTGACGGTGGTGCCGGCTTAGCATCGCCTGTTGTCCCAGCGAAGAGTCCATGTCCGCTTTCCCCGATATCTCCGGCTTCATCGCCCACGACGACAGCGACAACGAAGTCGCCAAATTGCGGACCCCACCGCACTCCATCGAGTCGGAATCCAGCGTGCTGGGCGGTCTGCTCCTGGACAACGCCGCGTGGGACCGGGTGGGCGATCTGCTCAAGGATGTCGACTTCTATCGCCATGAGCACCGGCTGATCTTCAGCGCCATCGCGACGCTGGTGAACGCCTCCAAACCTGCCGACGTGATCACCGTGTTCGAGCAGCTGCAGGGCATCGGCAAGGCCGAGGAGATCGGCGGGCTCGCCTATCTGAATGCCCTGGCGCAGTACGTGCCAAGCGCGAGCAACATCCGCCGCTATGCCGAGATCGTCCGGGAGCGGGGCATCCTGCGCAAGCTGATCACCGCCAGCGACGAGATCGCGACCTACGCCTTCAACCCGCAGGGCCAGCCGGTCGCCAAGATCCTCGACCAGGCCGAGCAGAAAATCTTCAAGATCGGCGAGGAAGGCTCCCGCATGAAGCAGGGGTTCCAGAGCATGGACACCCTGGTCGTCGATCTGCTGGACCGGGTCCAGGAGATGGCGGACAACGACAACGACGTGACCGGCGTGCCGACCGGCTTCATCGACCTCGACCGCATGACCTCGGGCCTGCAGGCGGGCGACATGGTGGTGCTGGCGGCGCGGCCTTCGATGGGCAAGACCGCGTTCGCGGTGAACATCGCCGAGCATGTCGCCTTGAACGAGGGCCTGCCGGTCGCGATCTTCTCGATGGAAATGGGCGCCGCCCAGCTGGCGGTGCGTATCGTGGGTTCCATCGGCCGTATCGACCAGGGCCATCTGCGCACCGGCAAGCTGTCGGAAGAAGAATGGCCGCGCCTCACCGAGGCGATCGAGCGGCTGCGCACCATCTCCCTGCATATCGACGAGACCCCGGGCCTCACCAGCAGCGAGCTGCGCGCCAACGCCCGGCGCCTGGCGCGCCAGTGCGGCAAGCTCGGACTGATCGTGGTGGATTACCTGCAGCTGATGAGCGGCTCGAACACCTCGGGCACCGACAACCGCGCGACCGAGCTGGGCGAGATCTCACGTGGTCTGAAGATGCTCGCCAAGGAGCTGCAGTGTCCGGTGATCGCGCTGTCGCAGCTCAACCGCAGCGTGGAGCAGCGCACCGACAAGCGCCCGATGATGTCCGACCTGCGCGAGTCCGGCGCCATCGAGCAGGACGCCGACATCATCATGTTCATCTACCGCGACGACTACTACAACAAGGACAGCAAGGACCCGGGCACGGCCGAGGTGATCATCGGCAAGCAGCGAAACGGCCCGACCGGCACGGTGCGGCTGGCCTTCCTGAAACCGTTGACCCGTTTCGAAAGCCTGGCCAGCGGCGGCTTCGGCGAAGACCAGTACTAGCGAGCTCGTTCAGGTCAGTGTCTGGATATCCAGACCAGCACGCCGATCATCGCGACCGTCAGGATGCCGCAGGCGCCGGTGAGCAGCTTGGCCCGGGCACGCAGTGCGCTCAAGGCCTTGACCACCATCTCTTGTTGTTCGGCCAGCTGCTCCATCAGCGCAGCGGCTTCCTGCCGTTCGTTTTCGAGCGCCTGTACCCGCTGGTTCAGGGCGCGCAGCAGTGCCGCCATCGCTTTGGGATCGCGGCCGTCCAGTGCCTCGGCAGCGATGTCGGTGCCGGCGGCCGGGGCGGGCGCGTCCTTCTTGCTGGAGCGAAACAGCTGCCGGGCCTGGCGCACCATGCCCGGCGTCTGCTTGATCACATCGTCCCAGGGAACCAGCTTCAGTGCGGTCAGCCATATCGACATGGTCAGAGCACCTCGCTGGCAAAGTCGGCCAGGCGCGAACGTTCGCCGCGGGCCAGCGTGATGTGTCCGCCGTGCGGCCAGCCCTTGAACTTGTCGACCGCGAAGGTGAGGCCGGACGAACCCTCGGTGAGGTAGGGCGTGTCGATCTGCGCGATGTTGCCCATGCAGACGATCTTGGTGCCGGGGCCGGCCCGGGTAATCAGCGTCTTCATCTGCTTGGGCGTCAGGTTCTGCGCCTCGTCGATGATGACGTACTTGTTCAGGAAGGTGCGCCCGCGCATGAAGTTCAGGCTCTTGACCTTGATGCGGCTGCGGATCAGCTCGTTGGTGGCGGCGCGGCCCCATTCGCCGGCACCGCCGCCGTCGCCCTTGGCCAGGAATTCGAGGTTGTCGTCGAGTGCGCCCATCCAAGGACCCATCTTCTCTTCCTCGGTGCCGGGCAGGAAGCCGATGTCCTCGCCCACGCTGACGGTGGCCCGGGTCATGATGATCTCGGTGTATCGGCGATCGTCCAGCACCTGCGTGAGGCCTGCTGCCAGCGCCATCAGCGTCTTGCCGGTGCCTGCGGTGCCGGTGAGGGTGACGAAGTCGACCTCCGGGTCCATCAGCAGATTCATCGCGAAGTTCTGTTCGCGGTTACGGGTATTGATACCCCAGATGTTGTTCTTCGCCGAGCCGTAATCCTTCAGGGTCTGCAGCACCGCGGAGCGATCACGGATTTCGGTGACCCGCGCGTACAGGCTGGTCTCACCCGGCGCTTCGAAGAAAACGAACTGGTTGACCAGCAGGCTCGGCACCACCGGACCGCTGATGCGGTAGTAGGTATGGCCGCCGGTCTGCCAGCTCTCGACGCTCTTGCCGTTGCGCGCCCAGAAATCGGCAGGCAGTGCCAGGGCGCCGGAGTAGAGCAGGTCGCCGTCTTCGAGAACCTTGTCGTTCTGGTAGTCCTCGGCATCGAGCCCGAGCGCGCGCGCCTTGACGCGCATGTTGATATCTTTCGACACCAGCACCACCGGACGCGGCGCCAGCTTGGCGCGCAGGGCGGCGACGACACCCAGGATCTGGTTGTCCGCCTTGCCCTGCGGAAGTGCGGCGGGCAGGGCGTAATCGAGCGCCTCGGTCTGGAAGAACAGGCTGCCGCCGGCTTCGCGATGGCCGGTGGTGTCGAGCTTCAGGCCGAGCGCGATATCGGCGCCCTGCGCGCCGGCCAGTGCGTCGAGCGTCCGGCTGGTCTGCCAACCGTTGCGGGCGACTTCCGTCATGCCCTTCTTGTGGCCGTCGAGCTCTTCCAGCACGATCATCGGCAGGTAGATGTCGTGTTCCTCGAAGCGGAACAGGCACATCGGATCGTGGAGCAGCACATTGGTGTCGAGCACGAACAGTTTGGCGACGGTGCCGGCTGCCTTGCGTGCCTTGCGGCTGCCCGCCGACACGGCCGGAGCAGGGGCGGGCGCCGGCGCGGCCAGCGCGACCGGCTCCGCCGAAGCCTGCGTGGTGGCCGGCATGTCGGCGGACTTGTTGCCCCTTGCCCGGCTGCGCGAGGATGGGCTCCGGCTGTCGCCTGCCTGGTCCGCTGTCTTCGCTCCGACCGATGTCGAGGTGGGCGTGGCTGGCGGCTCGGCCGCCTGGGCCTTCAGCAGCGAAGCAACCCGGGTGGATGCGACAGTGGCACCGGTCTCGTCGGCAACGGCCGCCGCATCGGCACGATTGCGTCTGCGTGCACCGCGACTCGAAGAAGAAACCTCGGCGGCAAGGGGCACGGTATCGCGGTCTTCGTCGCCGATCTCGTTGCGTGCACTGCCGCGAGCGGTCTTCGGTGCGGGTTGCGCTGCGACGACGGAATAGGCTTCGACCGGCAGGACGGCGGCGCGCTTGGTGGGTGCGGGAGGCAAAGGCATGGGCATTCAGCTCACTAGGAAAATTCGACCAAAACAAAAAAGCCGTCGGGTGAACCCAGACGGCTTTGGTAGGTGAGCGCGGAGGCAATGACCTGCTGCATGAAATTCATTATGCATGACCACCAAGCGCGT
>JAKONS010000143.1 GCA_022701845.1 Burkholderiaceae bacterium | reverse complement strand
GCCTTCATCTGGGCGGTCTTGTCGGGGCCGGTGCCGTTGTTGGTCACCTTCACCGTATAGGCGCTGTCGGCTCCCACGACCAGGGTGGGCGAGGGTGCCGACACCTGGATGCCCATCGAGATGCCGGAGCCGACCGGGTAGGTGCCGGTGGTGCAACGGACCGGGTCGGTGCAGCCCTCTGGCGAAGGCGTCTGTTTCTCGTCCGGACCGCCGGAGTAGGAGATCTTGACGTCCTTGCCGGCCACCGTGGCGTCAGGCTTCAGCCGCAGTTGCAGATCGGTGCTGCCGCCCGGCGGGATGACCCCGGTGTAGGTGCAGGACACGACATTCGCCACCGGCGGCACGCAGGTCCATCCGGTGCCGCTGCTGCCCTCGTAGCTCACGCCCGGCGGCAGCTGGATCTTGGCGGCGCCGCCGTTGGCAGGCGCGTCGCCGATGTTGGTCAGCGTGGCGGTGACGGTGGAGACGCTGCCGGTCGTCAGGGCGGGCGACGGATCCGAGACGGTCAGCTTCAGGTTGGCCTGCACGAAGGTGTAGACCGCGGGGCTGGCGGCGTACGCGTTGCCGCCGGAGGTGAAGCTGCCCGACAGCGCCGCGCCGCCGAGCGTGACCGCGGTCGACTTGGCACCGGTCACGGCACTGCGCGCAGCGATCTCGCAGAGGCCGGTCGCAGCCGTCACGCAGCTCGATGCAACCCCGATGCCGGCACCCGTGCCGGTGCCGAAATTCACGTTCGGCGTGGCGGCGAAGTTCACCGTCTGCCCACCGACCGGGTTGCCGGCGGTGTCGCGGACCATGGCTTCCAGGCGCACGGCGGCCGTGCCGTCGGCGAGCTGGCGGTCGTCGATCACCCGCACGCCGGAATTGGCCGCGTCGCCGGGCGGTACGACCACGCAGGCCGAGCTTCCCGCGCCGGTGGCCGCATCCATCACCACCCCGGTCATGCCCGAGATGTTCGCGGTGGTGTTGGTGAAAGCCGATGGGTTGGCCGAGCAGCTGCCGTTCGTCGCGCCCGCCACGTTGGTCACGGCGACCGTGACGGTACAGCTGCCGCCCGCCGGCACGGCCACGCCGGCGACCGCGATCGTTTTGCCGCCCGGGGCGGCGGTGACCACACCGGCGCCGGTGGCGTTGGTGCAGGTGCCGCCGATGGCCGGCACCGGCGCCACCACCAGGCTGGTCGGCAGGGTGTCGGTGAAGCTGGCCGTACTGGCGGCGCTGCCGACCGGATTGGTCAGCGTCAGCACCACGTTGGTCGTGCCGCCCGAGGAGAAGGTCGCCGGGCTGAAGGCCTTGGTCAGCACCGAGGCCCGGACGTTGCGGAAGGTGCAGGCGATGTTGCGCGAGCCGGTGGTCGCCTTGGCGTCGAGCAGCACGCTGCCGCCCGCCGCGCCGTTGATGGTGGGCGTGGCGGTGCCGCCGGTGCCCAGCCCGGTGCAGGAGATGCTCTCCAGCGCATAGCCGGCCGGGGCGGCCTGCGTCAGCGTCGTCGCGGTGGCGGCGGCGGTCAGGTCGTCGGCCGCGGCCGCTGCCGGCGTGTCGGCCGCGACGGTAGTGACGGTCTTGGCGGTAATGCCATTGGTGCCGGTGAAGGCGAAGCTGCCGGTGCCGCCGACCGATACCGCGGCGACGGTGACCTTGGGCAGGGCGCACACCACGCTGGAGCGCGCCTGGGCCAGGAAGCCGAGGGTGCCGTCGCGTGCGCCTTCGCCCATCGACCACAGCTCCAGCACCACGCTGTTGGCACCGGCGCGCCAGCCGGTCGCGATGTTGGCGACGGCGCGGGCCGACTCCACGTAGCCGCCGTAGGTGTCGGCATTGCCGCTGGCCTGCGGAATGTTGGCGACGTTCTGCTTGACGCCGTTGACATAGACGGCGTTGACCGAGTTGTCGGCATAGAAGTCCAGCCCGAGCGAGAAGGTGGCCGGATCGATTTCCGCATCCAGCACCATGTCGTAGCGGAAGTACGCCACGGTGATCGGGCTGACCGCGCTGCGTGCATAGGGGTCCGCTGCGATCCAGTCGGCGTTGCCGAACGGCGAGGTGGCCCAGCCCCCCTGCCAGTGGCCCACCACATAGGCGGACGACCAGGTGGTGACGCTCGACGGACCGCCGCCGGGCGTGCCCAGGCCCACCTGCCACCGCGAGTCGAGCGAGCCGGCCGGACGGACCGCGCTCGGGCCCGCATACGCGGTGTTGAAGACGAAGGCATTGCTGCCGCAGGAGACCGGCTGCGGGCTCGGAATCACCGGCGTCTGCTGCTTGACTTCCAGCGGGGTGCGCACCTCGACCGCGTTGGGCGGCGCGTTCGTCGACGTGACCGCGCCCGGACGCACCACGTTCACATAGGTGGCGGGCTTGAGCACGTCGAGCGGCCTGACCCTGGCGCTGATGGTGCAGGTGCCGCCCGGTGCGATGGTGGCGTTGCGCAGGTAGATCGCCCCGTCGTTGGGGTTGGTGTACGTCGTCACCGACGTGCCGCAGCCGGTGTTCTTGCCGTCGGGCGTCATCGTGATGCGCATGTCGGCCGGCAGATTGTTGTCGTGGTTGACGCCGGTCAGCGCGGTCGTCCTGCTGGGGTTGGTGATCGAGATCGAGAGCACCGATTCGGTCTCGCCGTAGATGCCGATGGACGCCGGCGAGAACGACGCCGTCACGGTCGGCGGCGCCAGGCCGAAGCCGTAGGTCACCGGGCTCGGGCCGTAGGTGGTGCCGGAGGCGGTGAAGTTGCCGCCCAGGTTGGTCCCGCCGATCGATACCGCGGTGGTCTTGTTGCCGGCGACGGTGCTGGTGGCGTCGACGCTGCAGATGCCGCTCGCCGCGGTCACGCAGGTGTTGGCCAGGCCGACGCCCGCGCCCAGGTTCACGTCGGGCGTGGCGGCGAAGGTCACCGTCTGGCCGCCGACCGGGCTGCCGGAGGCGTCGCGCACCAGGGCCTCGAGCTTGTCGGCGGCGGTGCCGTCGGGCAGCTGCCCGTTCGCTGCGACCCGCACGCCCGACATGTTGGCCTGCGCCGGCGGCACCAGCACGCAGGCGGT
>JAKONS010000130.1 GCA_022701845.1 Burkholderiaceae bacterium | reverse complement strand
GCGGGCAGGTGCGCATCTATTCGGAGGTGGGCGCCGGCACCACGGTGTGCATCTACCTGCCGCGCCACCATGTCGTCGGCGAGATCGAGGAGGACACCCCGCCGGCGGACCCGCCCTCGCGCTCGGAGCAGGGCGAGACGATCCTGGTGGTGGACGACGAGCCGACGGTGCGCATGCTGGTCTGCGACGTGCTGCAGGACCTGGGCTACACGGTGCTGCAGGCGCACGACAGCGTGGCCGGCCTGAAGATGCTGCAGTCCGGCGTGCGGATCGACCTGCTGGTGAGCGACGTGGGCCTGCCCGGCGGCATGAACGGCCGGCAGATGGCCGACGCCGCGCGCACCGGCCGGCCGGATCTGAAGGTGCTGTTCATCACCGGCTATGCCGAGAACGCGGCCATCGGCAACGGCCAACTGGAGCCGGGCATGGCGGTGATCACCAAGCCGTTCCCGGTAGAGGCGCTGGCCACCCGGGTGCGGGAGATGCTGGCGCAGGCCTGAGGCCGCCGGCGCTCAGTAGACCGCGCCGCCCGCCGGCGCCGCCGGCCGCGCCGCCTGCCGCAGCGCCTGGGTGATCAGGCTCGACGCTACGGTGGCGAAGAAGCGGGCGCCCCAGGGGCCGTAGCGGGCCTCGTCGGCGGGGTTCATGCCGATGATGCCGGCGCAGGTGCCGGCCGCGGCGATGTCGCGCAGCGCCTGCTCGATCACCGCGTCGACCTGCGGCGCCTTCCAGTCGCTGCCGAAGCCCATCGCATGCGACAGGTCGTTGGGGCCGATGAAGACGCCGTCGACGCCTTCCACCGCGGCGATCTCGCCGGCCTGGCGGCAGGCCGCCTCGGTCTCGACCATGACGATCAGCGCGATGCCCTGGTTGCTGCGGCGGGTGTGTTCGGCGCCGGGGAAGGCGCCGTAGCCGGCGGCGCGCGGGCTGAAGGCGCTGCCGCGCCGGCCGACGCCGGGGTAGCGCACCTGCTGCACCAGGTCGCGCGCTTCGGCGGCGCTTTCCACCATCGGGATCTGCACCCCGCTGGCGCCCATGTCGAGCACCCGCGCGATGTCGTGGCGCAGGCAGCGCACCACCGGCGGAATGCCGGCGGCACGGGCGGCGCGCAGCATGTTCTCGGTGATGTCGTGGCCGGCGCTGCCGTGCTCGTTGTCGATGATCACGAAGTCGAAACCGGCATAGCCGCACATCTCGACCAGGGCCGGGCTGGGCAGGGAATTGAAGATGGCGCGCAGGGTGCGGCCGCTGCGCAGCAGGGCCGGCAGGCTGTCGTCGAGGGGGTGGCGGATGTCCATGGGAATTCGTTCCTGCGCGGGGCGCTCAGTCGATGCTGATGTTGTTGGTCCTGATGAGCTCGGCGAACTTGGCCGTCTCGTCCTGGATGAACTTGCGGAAGGCGGGCGCGGTCATCGGCCGCGGGGTGAAGCCCTGCGCGGCCAGGCGCTGCGCCACCGCAGGCGAGGCCAGCACCGCGACGGTTTCCGCGTTCAGCCAGGCGACGGTGGCCGGCGGCGTGCCGGCCGGCGCCAGCAGGCCCAGCCAGGTCACCGCCTCGAAGCCCGGCACGCTGGACTCGGCCAGCGTCGGCAGGTCGGGCTGCAGCGGAGTGCGCACCGCGCTGGTCACGGCCAGCGCACGCGCCTGCCCGTTGCGGGCGAAGGCCAGGGCGGTGGTCATGTTGTCGAACTGCAGGTCGATCTGGTTGCCGGCCAGGTCGACCAGCGACTGGCTGCTGCCCTTGTAGGGCACATGCACCGCCTGCGCGCCGATGCGGTTGAGCAGCATCAGCGCGGTGAGGTGCTGCGAGGTGCCGTTGCCGCTGCTGCCGTAGCTCAGGCCGTCGGGTTTGGCCTTCAGGGCGGCCACCAGTTCCGGCACGGTGCGGGCGCCGGACTTGTTGCTGGCCAGCAGCACCAGCGGCGTGTCGGCCAGCGCGGTGATCGGGGCGAAGTCCTTGTCGACCTGGTAGCCCACCTTCTTCAGCAGGGTCGGGTTGACCGCCAGCGCGGTCTGGGTGCCGAGCAGCAGCGTGGCGCCGTCGGGCCGGGCGCGGGCCACGTATTCGGTTCCGATGCCGCCGCCGGCACCGGCGCGGTTGTCGACCACCACCGGCGTGTTGTTCCAGCGCTTGCTTAATTCCTCGGCGACCAGGCGGGCGACGATGTCGGTGGCGCCGCCCGGGGCGAAGGGCACGACGATGGTGACGCGGCCGCCGGCCGGATAGCCGGCCGGTCCGTGGGCGGGCTGGGCCTGCGCGGGCAGGGCGCATGCGAGAGCGGCCACGGCGGCGCAGGCAGCCAGCGTGCGGCGGGTGAAGGCGATCGGGAAGCGGGAGGTGTTCATGGTGGGTGCCTCGCGCATCATTCGGCCTGGATGCCCGCGTCGCGGATCACCTTGCCCCATTTGGCGATCTCGGCGTTCTGGAAGGCGGCGAAGGCGGCCGAGGTGCGGCCGTCCGGCTCCACGCCCAGGTTGCGTAGCTTGTCCTGCACGTCGGGCATGGCGACGATGGCGGCGATCTCGCGGCCCAGCCGGTCGACGATCGGCGCCGGGGTGCCGGCCGGGGCGAACACGCCCTGCCAGGACTGCATCTCGAAACCCGGCACGCCGGCCTCGGCCATGGTGGGCACCGCGGGCAGGCTGGCCAGGCGCTTGGTGGACGTCACCGCCAGCACCTTCACCCGCTTGCCGTCGATCATCGGCCGGGCCGCGGCGACGGTCTCGAACACCATGTCGATCTGCCCGCCGATCAGGTCGACCATCGCCTGCGAGCCGCCCTTGTAGACGATCTGGCGCATGCGGGTGTGGGCGATGTTCTGGTAGAGCTGGCCCGACAGGTGCTGCGAGGTGCCGGCGCCGGCGGTGCCGTAGGTAAGGCTGTCGGGTTTGGCGGCGAGCTCGGCGGTGATCTGCGCCACGCTGTTGAAGCGGCTGTCGGCGGCCACCACCAGCACGTTGCTCACCATGCCGACCAGGTCCACCGGCACGAAATCCTTCACCTGCTCGTAGCCCAGGTTCTTGTTGAAGAAGGCGTTCACCGCATGGGTGGTGATGGTGCCGCCCATGAGGGTGTAGCCGTCGGGCTGGGCGCGCGCCACCGCCTGGGTGCCGACGATGCCGGAGACGCCCGGCTTGTTGTCGATCACCACCGGCTGGCCCAGGCGCTGGCCCAGGTGCTGGGCGATCAGCCGGGCCACGCCGTCGGAGACGCCGCCGGGCGAGAAGGGCACGACGAACTTGATCGGCTTGTCGGGCCAGGCGGCGGGCTGTGCCGCGGCCGGCAGCGCCAGGGCGCCGAGCGACAGCGACAGGGCCAGGAGGAAGGTCTTGCGGGTGGTCATGGAAGGTGTCTCTTTCGGTTGTCTCGTTCTTGGTTTTTCTAGGCGGCGCGCACCGTGTCGCGCTCCACCACGCGGCAGGCGATGACCAGGTCGCGCGGCTTGCTGTCGTCGAGCATCTGTTCGTGCAGCAGCCCGACGGTGGCCTGCACCATCTCGTCGACGCTCTGCACCACGGTGGTCAGCCGGTAGGCGCCCCAGGCGGCCTGCGGCACGTCGTCGAAGCCGATCACGCCGACCTGCGCCGGCACCTGCAGGCCGAGCTCCTGGCGCAGCACGTCGAGCGCGGCGAAGGCCATGTGGTCGTTGGCGACGAAGACCGCGTCGGGGCGCTCGCCCGCGGCGGTGGCGAACAGCGTGCGGGTGGCCTCGCGGGCACGGTCGAAGTCGTAGTGGCCGACGGCGCGGGCGAACACCGCGGCGCCGGCATCGGCCAGGGCTTCCCGGAAACCGCGCTCGCGCTCCAGGTTGGTGGACGACATCTCGTGCCCCGCCAGGAAGGCGATGCGCCGGTAGCCGCGCGCCAGCAGCAGCTCGGCCGCCAGCCGGCCGCCGCGGCGGTTGTCGGAGGTGACCGAGCTGGTGCTGTTGCCGGCGAAGGCGCTGGTCTGCGGCACCCGGTTGAACATCACCACCGGCACGCCGGTGTCGGCGCACTGGCGCGCCAGGTCGGGCGACAGGGTGGCCGAGGCCATCACCATGCCGTCGACCTGGTACTGCAGGATTTCCGCCAGCACGCTGTCGTTGTTGTCCTCCACGTCGGTGATGAACAGCAGCACGTGGTAGCCCTGGCGCTGCAGCGTCTGCGACAGCTTCTCGATCACCAGCGGATAGAACTGGTTCTCCAGGTAGCCCATCACCAGCGCGATGATCCGGCTGCGCCGGGTGATCAGGCTGCGCGCCAGCGCGTTGGGCCGGTAGCCCAGGGTCTTGGCGGCGGTGAGCACCCGGGCCCGGGTGTCCTCCGACACGCTGGCGCCGGGGGTGAAGGTGCGGCTGACCGCCGACTGCGACACCCGGGCCAGCGCCGCGACCGCCTGCGCGGTGGCGCTGGATTTCAAGCGGCGCTCCAGCCGCCGTCGAGCATCAGCGCGCTGCCGGTGACCAGGCTGGCGGCGTCGCTGGCCAGGAACACCACCGCGCCCATGATCTCCTCCACCTGGCCGAGCCGGCCCAGCGCGATGCGCGAGGTGACCCAGTCGCGGAATCCCGGGTCGGTGAACATGCCGGCGGTCATCGCGGTCTCGATGAAGGTCGGGCAGATGGTGTTGACCCGCACGTTGGCGCCGCCCAGCTCCCAGGCCAGGGCCTTGGTCATGCCCTCGACCGCATGCTTGCTGGCGCAGTACAGGGTGCGCCGCGGGCTGCCGACCAGGCCCATCTGCGAGGAGACGGTGATGATCGAGCCCGGCAGGCCGGCGGCCAGCAGGCCGCGGGCGACGGC
>JAKONS010000127.1 GCA_022701845.1 Burkholderiaceae bacterium | reverse complement strand
AACTACCGCTACGACAGCGATCCGGGCGCCGGCCTGCGACGCGCCGACGCCTCCTTCGTCACCGGCGTCTCCCTCCGCTTCGACTAGGGAAGCCGGGAATAAATCTTCTGCGCGTCCCGATCACGCGCCTGCGGTTCTCGACGTACTGGAGTACGTCTGCGGTCCTCGACGCGAGCTCGGGCCTGCTCGACAACGATTTCTTCCCGACTTCCCGGCCGGGTCGTCGCACTGACGGGGGCTCGTACCTGCGGTACCTCGCGGCGCCCTAGGTTTTGGGGCGGATGGTGGATTCGGCGCGGCCGTCGTGGAGGGCCTCCACCAGGGCGGCACGGTGGCGCAGCACGGCGCGCTGGTTGAGGCTGCCTTTGTCTGTGATCTCGCCGTGGTCGGGGGACGGGGGCTCGTGCATTACCAGCAGCAGGGCGACGCGCTCTGCGCTGCCGGCGGCTTCCTGGGCGAGACGGTCGGCCAGGGCCTGCAGCATCGCCTGCACCGCGGGCACGGCCAGCACTGCGGCCAGGGGGGCGTCGGGCGGCAGGGCGGCCAGGGTGTGCAGGGCGGGGGTGGGAAAGAGCAGGGCGCCCACCTCGGCGCGGTCGAGGCCGGTGACGACGCTGTCGCGGATGTAGGGCGCACCCCACGCGGCGATGCGGGCGCGCAGCGGGCCGACGCTCACGAAGACGCCGGTGGCGAGCTTGAAATCCTCGGCGATGCGGCCGTCGAAGCGCAGGCCGCGCGCGGGGTGCGACGGGTCGATCCAGGCGACCGCGTCGCCGGTGCGCAGGAAGCCCTGCGCGTCGAAGGCGCGGCGGGTGGCCTCGGGGTCGCGCCAGTAGCCGGGGGTGATGTTGGGGCCGCGCAGGCGCAGCTCGGTCTTGCGGGTCTCGCCGCTATCGCCGGTATGGCCGGTGTCGCCGTCGACCGGCACCAGCCGCACTTCCAGGCCGGCGCAGGGCACGCCGACCTCGCCGGCGCGGGCGTCGGCCTCGGCCACGAACAGTGCGAACGGCCCCGACTCGGTCATGCCCAGGCCGGCGCCCATGACGATGCGGCAGCCCAGTTCGCGCTCCTGCGCGCGGTGCAGCGCGTCGAGCGTCGGCTGCGGCAGGCCGGCGGCGGCATAGAAGAACAGCCGCACCCGGCTCAGCAGGGTGCGGCGCAGGGCGTCGTCGTGCTGCAGGGCGCGCGCGATCGCCTCGAAGCCGGCGGGCACGTTGAAATACACCGTCGGCGCGATCTCGCGCAGGTTGCGCAGGGTCTCGGCCATGCCGGCCGGGGTGGGCCGGCCGTCGTCGATGTAGAGCGTGCCGCCGTGGCACAGCGCCAGGCCGAAGTTGTGGTTGCCGCCGAAGGTGTGGCTCCAGGGCAGCCAGTCGACCAGCACCAGGCCGTCCTCGGCCAGCACCGGCATCGCCTGGGCCAGCTGCTGCTGGTTGGCGCACCACATGCGGTGGGTGACGACGACCGCCTTGGGCTGCAGCGTCGAGCCCGAGGTGAACATGAACTTGGCGATGCTGTCGGGCCCGACCGCGCGGGCGGCGGCCTCGACGGCGGCGTCGGCCTGCGCCTCGTGATCGTCGTGATCATGGTCGTGGTCGTGGTCGTGGTCGAGCCACCGCGCGAATTCGCCGAGCGCCCCGCCGTCGTCACGCGCGAACCCCGCACCCGCGCCCAGCACGATCTCGCAGTCGGCCGGCACCACCGCGCGCAGGGCCGCGCCGTGGCGCGCCCCGTCGGCGGCGAACACCAGGCCGGGGGTGAGGACCCGCATCGCGTGGCGCAGCTTGCCGAGGTCGGACGCGGCCAGCGCATAGGACGGCGACACCGCGCAGTACGGCACGCCGACCAGCAGGCAGCCCAGGGCCAGCAGCGCATGGTCGAGGTCGTTGTCGCAGACGATCAGCACCGGCCGCTCGGCATCCAGCCCGCGCGCCAGCAGGGCCGCGCCGACGCGGCGCGCGCCGGCGAGCGCGGCGCCGAAACGCAGGTGCTGCCAGTCGCCGGTGCCGCCGTCGGCCGCAGGGCGACGCCGCGCGAACAGGGTGCGCCCCGGCACGGTGGCGGCCCAGTGCGCCAGGTGTTCGCCCAGGGTGGGCAGGTGCGCCGCCAGCGCCGGCTCGCTGTGCAGGTGATGCACCCTGCGCGGCGTGCCGTCGTCATCGCCGTCGTCGCCGGCTTCGTCGACGGCCCGCACCACCACCCGGTCGATGCCGAAACGCATCGGGCGGTGGCGCGGGGCCGGCGCGCGGGGCGCGGCTGCGGGCGATCGATCGGCATTGCTCATGATCGCGTGCCCACCGGAATTGGAAACGCTTTCATGGTGGCGTGGTGCGGATGGGGTTCGGAGCGCGTGCACGGTCGTGCGGTCGCGGCGGATATAAAAAAACCGTAAAGAGATTTCATGGAAACCTTTTCATCACCATAACCGTAGTAGTCGATTCACGCGCTTCTGCTTGGCTGGCCGCATACTCGCTGCGCTTTTGTTGCATCCATTCGGGTTTCTGCTGCGTATTTCGCGTTGAGCATGGCGTGAGTTCCTCGAGATATGCCGCTACCAGCCCCAGTTTCCGTTTTTTTCTTCGACGTTTTTCCTTGACCTCCGCCCTCCATTCCAAACGCCGCCGTGCCGCGGTGAAGCCGCCCGGCGCTGCCCGCATGTCCGATGTGGCGGCGGCAGCGGGCGTGTCGCTGGTGACGGTGTCGCGCGCCATCAACACGCCCGACCAGGTCGCGCCGCCCACGCTGGCGATGGTGCGGGCGGCGGTGGCGCAACTGGGCTACCTGCCCAACCTCACCGCCGGCAGCCTGGCGTCGAGCCGCTCGCGCATCATCGGCTGCCTCGTGCCGACCATCGCCCACTCGGTGTTCTCGGAAACCGTCGAGGCACTGGCCGGCACCCTCGGCGACGGCGGCTACCAGCTGCTGCTGGCGCAAACCCACTACCGCGCCGACGACGAGGCGCGGCTGGTCGACGCGCTGCTGGGCCGCCGGGTCGACGGCATCGTGCTGACCGGCATCCACCATGCCGCCGGGCTGCGCAGCCGGCTGCAGCGCAGCGGCGTGCCGGTGGTCGAGACCTGGGAGCTGTCCCCCCAGCCGATCGACCTGCTGGTGGGTTTCTCCAATATCGACGCCGGGCGCGCCGCTGGCGAACATCTGCTGGGCCGGGGCTATCGCCATCCGGCCTTCATCGGCGCCGACGAGGAACGCTCGATCCAGCGCCTCGAGGGCCTGCGGGCGGCCGCGGCGGCGCACGGCGCCGGCGAGGTGCCGGCCGAGCTGATCCTGCCGCCGGCGTCCATCGACGAGGCCGGCCCGCGGCTGGCCGCGCTGCTGGCGCGCCGGCCCGAGATCGACGCCGTCTTCTGCCACAACGACACCCTGGCCGCCGGCCTGCTCTTCGAGTGCCGCCGCAACGGCTGGGACGTACCGGGCCGCATCGCGGTCATGGGATTCGGCGACCTGCCGATCGCCCGCGCGGGGTTTCCGCGCCTGTCCACCGTGCGGGTACGCGGCAGCCGAATCGGGGAGCGCGCCGGGCAACTGCTGCTGTCGCGCCTGGCCGGCCAGACGCATGCCGACCCGGTGGTCGATATCGGTTTCGAGGTGGTGCAACGTGAAAGCACCTGATTTTTCGGGCGGCGGGCCGCCCAATCCGGTCCGCATGGCGGACGTGGCGCGGGTGGCGGGGGTGGCACGGGTCACCGTGTCGCGCGTGCTCAGCAATCCGCAGAGCGTGGCGCGGGCCACCCGTACCGCGGTGGAAGACGCCATCGCCAAGCTGGGCTACGTGCCCAACCTCAACGCCGGCACGCTGGCGTCGAGCCGTTCGCGCATCGTCGGCTGCATCGTGCCCTCGCTGTCGAACGCCTGGTTCGCCGAGACCATCGACGGGCTCTCGGCGGTGCTGGCCGCGGCCGGCTACCAGCTGCTGCTGGGCCAGTCGGGCTACGGCCCGGAGGCCGAGGAGCGCCTGGTCGAGACCTTCCTCGGCCGCCGGGTCGACGCCATGGTGCTGACCGGCTCGGTGCGCTCGGACCTGGTGCGCAACCGGCTGGCGGCCTCCGGCATTCCGGTGGTCGAGACCTGGGACCTGGGGCTCGAGCCGCTCGACATGGCGGTCGGTTTCTCCAACTACGCCGCCGGCGAGGCCGCGGCCGAACACCTGCTGGCGCGCGGCTGCCGCCACCTGGGCTACATCGGCGCAGAGGAGCCGCGCGCCGACAAGCGCCTGGCCGGCTTCAGGGCCGCGCTGTCGCGCCAGGACCTCGACGTGACCTGCGAGATGGTCGGCACACCGCCCACCACCTTCGAGAGCGGCGCCAGGGGGCTGCTCGCGCTGCGGGCGCGCGAACCGGCGCTCGACGGGGTGTTCTGCAGCAACGACAACCTGGCCGCGGCGGTGCTGTTCGAATGCCGGCGCCAGGGCCTGCAGGTGCCCCGGCAGATCGCGGTGGTGGGTTTCTCCGACCAGCCGCTGGCCGCGGCCACCTCGCCCTCGCTCACCAGCGTGCAGGTGCGCTCGCACGAACTCGGCGCCGAAGCCGGCCGCATGCTGCTGCGCCGGCTGGGCACCGCGCTCAGCGGCAAGATGCTCGGCGGCGAGCACCGGATCGCCGACCTGGGCTTTCGCATCATCGCCCGCGAAAGCGCCTAGCCGCCGCGCAGGGCGGCCAGGTCCAGCACCCGCAGGCCACCGTATTCGATCGAGATCCAGCCGCGCTCCTGCAGCGCGGCCAGCGCCTGGTTGACCCGCTGGCGCGACAGCCCCACCAGGTAGGCCAGTTCCTGCTGGGTGATGCGCAGCATGTCGCCCACCGCCGGGTACAGCACCGGGTTGAACAGCGCGGCCAGGCTGCGCGCCACCCGCGCGTCGGGGCTGGTCAGGCGGTCGGTCTCCAGCGCCACGATGAACTGCGACAGCCGCTCGTTCAACTGGTTCATGACGAAGCGGTTGAAGCCGATCGAGTGGTCCAGCAGCCAGTGGAAGCTCTCGATCGGCAGGCCGCCCACCACGCTGCGGCGCAGCGCCTGGATGTTGTAGCGGTAGGGCTCGCGCTTGAGCACCGTGCCCTCGCCGAACCAGCCGCCGGGCGCCATGCCGGCGAAGGTGACGGTCTGGCCGCGGTCGGTGTCGGTGCTCATCTTCAGCAGGCCCTCCACCACGCCGAACCAGTAGGTCGGCGCGCGGCCGAAACGGCACACCACATCCCCCGGCTCGGCATCGCTCACCTGCAGCACCGCCACCGCATGCGCGCGCTCCTGCGGCGACAGCAGGCGCAGCCACGGAATCACCGCCAGTTCGGCGGATGCGGGCGCGCGGCGGCGCTGGTGCAGGGCGTTGTCGGCGGACATGGGGGGGTGGTGGCGAACAGGGGCGCGGACAGGCGCGAAAAGGGCAGGAAGGACAGGCGCGAGGGCGGTGAAATCGCCGGATTCTGCAAGCCGGCGCAGGGTCGGCCCACCCCGGACAGCACCTGATAGGACATTCCCTAGGAATGTCGCCGGGGTGACAAGCGGGCGTCAAAGCCGCGCCTAGGATGCCCCACGCCCGACGAGCCTCGTCGGCCGAACCAGCGCCCCCGGCGCCACCAGCGAGTCCTGCCCATGACAAGCACCTTCCCCCTGCTGCTGAACCAGCATGCCGCCGACCGGCCGCAGGCCAGCGCCGTGCGCGAGAAGGCCTACGGCATCTGGCAGACCTGGAGCTGGCAGGCGGTGGCCGCCGATGTGCGGGCGATGGCCTGCGGCTGGATGTCGATGGGCTTCGCGCCGGGGGACAACCTGGCCATCGTCGGCGACAACCGGCCGCACCTGTATTTCGCCTTCATCGCCGCGCAGACCGCCGGCGGCGTGCCGGTGCCGCTCTACCAGGACTCGGTCGCCACCGAGATGGCCTTCGTGCTGCAGGACGCCGAGGTGCGCTTCGCCTTCGCCGAGAACCAGGAGCAGGTCGACAAGCTGCTGGAGCTGCGCGCCACCGTGCCGGCGCTGGCGGGCCTGGAGCACATCGTCTACGACGACCCGCGCGGACTGCGCGCCTACGGCCAGACCGGCCTGCTGTCGACCGACACCCTGATGGAGGCCGGCCGCCTGTGGGACGCCGAGCATCCCGGCGCCTACGACGCGGCGGTGGCGGCGGTGCGGCCGGACGACGTGTCGGTGATCCTCTACACCTCCGGCACCACCGGCAAGCCCAAGGGCGTGTGCCAGACGCACCGCGCCTTCATCGCGGCGGCGCGCGGCAGCGCCGAGACCGACGGCCTGGGCCCGCACGACGACGTCATCTGCTACCTGCCGCCGGCGTGGGTGGGCGACCATCTGTTCTCGCTGGCGCAGTGGCTGGTGGCGGGCTTCACCATCAACTGCCCCGAGAGCCCGGCCACCGCGGCGATCGACCTGCGCGAGATCGGCCCCACCTACTACTTCGCGCCGCCGCGGGTGTTCGAGGCGATGCTGACCAGCATCTCGATCCGCATGGAGGACGCCGCCGCCGGCAAGCGCTGGCTGTATGCGCGCTGCATGGCGCTGGCGCGCCGGGTCGGCGGCGACATCCTCGACGGCCTGCCGGTGGGCCCGCTCGACCGGCTGCTGTACGCCGCCGGCAACGCGATGGTGTACGGCCCGCTGCGCAACGTGCTGGGCCTGTCGCGGGTGCGGGTGGCCTACACCGC
>JAKONS010000119.1 GCA_022701845.1 Burkholderiaceae bacterium | reverse complement strand
GCGCGAAGCCGCCATCGACCGGTCGTCCACCGGCCATCTCAGCTGGATCGGCCTGGCCTATGCCTTCAAGTGGGTCTGGTCGCCGCTGGTCGACCGGCTGCCGCTGCCGCTGCTCAGCCGCGCCCTGGGCCAGCGGCGCGCCTGGCTGCTGCTGTCGCAGTGCGGCGTGGCGGCGGGGCTGGCCGGCATGGCGCTGGTCGATCCCCGGCTGGCGCTGGCGCCGATGGTCTGGTGCGCGCTGGCGGTCGCCTTCGCCTCGGCCACCCAGGACGTGGCGATGGACGCCTTCCGCATCGAATCCGCCGGCGCCGAGCGCCAGGCGGCGCTGGCCGCCACCTACCAGACCGGCTACCGGCTGGCCATGATCTGGGCCGGCGCCGGGGTGCTGTCGCTGGCCGCCTATGCCGAGGTGGCCGGCGCCGGCTACCAGCCGGGCGCCTGGCAGCTGGCCTACGGAGCGATGGCCGCCTCGATGCTGGTGGGCATCCTGACCACCCTGCTGTCGTCCGAGCCGGCACTGCGCCCGACGGCGCCGGTGCGCGACCCCGGCGCCTGGCTGCGCGACACCCTGGTCGAGCCCTTCGCCGACTTCTTCCGGCGCCACGGCCGGCAGGCGCTGCTGGTGCTGGCGCTGATCGCCATCTACCGCATCAGCGACGTGGTGATGGGCATCATGGCCAATCCCTTCTACGTGGACATGGGCTACACCAAGGCCGAGGTGGCCACCGTCACCAAGCTGTACGGCGTGGTGATGACCCTGCTCGGCGCCTTCGTCGGCGGCCTGCTGGCGCTGCGCCTGGGCGTGATGCGGGTACTGATGGCCGGCGCCGCGCTGTCGGCCCTGACCAACCTGCTGTTCGCCTGGCTGGCCGGTCGCGGCCACGACGTCACCGGCCTGGTGCTGGTGGTGGCCGCCGACAACCTGGCCGGCGGCATCGCCACTTCGGCCTTCGTGGCCTACCTGTCGGGGCTGACCAACGTGCGCTACTCGGCCACCCAGTACGCGCTGTTCAGCTCGCTGATGGTGGTGCTGCCCAAGTTCATCGCCGGTTTCTCCGGCGATGCGGTGGACCGCTTCGGCTACCCCGCGTTTTTCGCCGGCAGCGCCCTGCTGGGCCTGCCGGTGCTGTTGCTGGTGGCGCTGGCGCGGCGCGCCGCACCGGTGGCGCCGTCCTCCGCCGAGCGCCCGTTTACCTAACTTTACGGCGGCGACAACTCACCGAACCGGCAACCCGGGAGGATCCAACCCATGCCCAGCCCCCAACTCCTGATGATCGAAGACGACACCCGCCTGGCCCAGATGGTCGGCGAGTACCTGGCCCAGTCCGGCTTCGTTTTCACCCATGCCGGCACCGCCACCGACGGCCTCCAGAAACTGCAGGGCGACCACGCCGGCAGTCCGCCCGACCTGGTGATCCTCGACCTGATGCTGCCCGACATGGACGGCCTCGACGTCTGCCGGCGCATCCGCGGCCTGAGCGGCAGCGCCGCGCAGGTGCCGGTGCTGATGCTTACTGCCAAGGGCGATCCGATGGACCGCATCATCGGCCTGGAGCTGGGCGCCGACGACTACCTGCCCAAGCCCTTCGAGCCGCGCGAACTGCTGGCGCGCATCCGCGCCATCCTGCGCCGCCGCAGCGAGGGCCCGTCCGGCGCCGCACGCACCCTGCAGTTCGGCTCGCTCGAGATCGACCGCGACGCGCGCACCGTGACCGTGGCCGGGCAGGCGGCCGACGTCACCTCCTACCAGTTCGACCTGCTGGTGGCGCTGGCCGAGCGCGCCGGCCGGGTGCTCACCCGCGACCAGATCATGGAAGCGGTGCGCGGCCGCGAGCTCGAAGCCTTCGACCGCTCGATCGACGTGCACATGGGCCGCATCCGCGCGGCCATCGAGGTCGACGCCAAGAACCCGAAACGCATCCTCACCGTGCGGGGCGTGGGCTACGTCTTCGCCAAGCAACAGGACTAGCCGGGACCCGCCCCGGCTGCGCACCATGAACGTCGATGTGAAGGATTCGTTCCGGCGCCGCTCGCGTGCGCTGTCGCGCATGGGCCAGCGGCTGTATGTGCGCATCTGGCTGGCGGTCGTGGCGGCCATGGCGGTGCTGACGCTGCTGGTCGGCTGGGTGTGGCAGTTGACCACCGATCCGCCGCTGCGCGAGGTGTTCGTGCGCAATGCCGCCGGCGAGGTGGTGGGCAGCGGAGTGCTGCGGCCCCGCCATGGCGCGAATGCCGACGGGCCGCCGCCCGCGAGCGAGGCGCCGGCGGGTGCGCCGCCCACCGCCGGCGGCACCCCCGCAGCCGGCGACGAACCGCGCCCGCGGCGCACCGGCCCCGAGTTCACCGTGGCGATGCGCGACGGCCAGACCCTCAGCATCCACATGCCGCGCCCGCCGCGCAGCTTCTGGAACCGGCCGCCCTTCGGCTTCGCCTGGTCGCTCGGCCTGGTCGGGGTGGCGGTGGCGCTGGCCACCTATCCGATCATCCGCAAGCTCACCCGCCGGCTCGAGAAACTGCAGCAGGGCGTCGAGCAATGGGGCCGCGGCGACCTGTCGGCGCGGGTCGCGGTGCAGGGCGCCGACGAAGTGGCCTTCCTGGCGCGGCGGTTCAACCATTCGGCCGAACGCATCGAGCAGCTGGTCCATTCGCACAAGTCGTTGCTGGCCAATGCCTCGCACGAACTGCGCTCGCCGCTGGCCCGCATCCGCATGGGGCTGGAGCTGATGAACCCGGGCGGCTCGAGCGCGCGCGACGAGATCGCCCGCAACATCGGCGAGCTCGACCAGTTGATCGACGAGATCCTGCTGGCCAGCCGGCTGGATGCCGACGAGGCCGACATCGGCACCGTCGAGACGGTCGACCTGGTGGGACTGGCCGCCGAGGAATGCGCCCGCGTCGGTGCCGAACTGGAACTGGCCGACGGCGACGCCGCCGCTGCCGCCAGCGTCGAGACGCGCGGCGTGGCGCGCCTGCTGCGCCGGGTGGTGCGCAACCTGCTGGAGAACGCGCGGCGCTACGGCCACGGCGAGATCGCGCTGTCGGTGCTGCACGAGGGCGACCGCGCGGTGATGCGGGTGAGCGACCGCGGGCCGGGCGTGCCGCCCGAATTGCGCGAACGCATCTTCGAGCCCTTCTACCGGCTGCCGGGCGCCAGCGAGCGCGAAGGCGGCGTCGGCCTGGGGCTGGCGCTGGTGCGCTCGATCGCGCAGCGCCATGGCGGCACGGTGCACTGCGAGGGCCGCGACGGCGGCGGAGCGGTGTTCGTGGTGACCCTGCCGATGGCCTGAGGACGCTTCGCCGGCCGCCGCCGGCCCGCCATGACACAGCCGAACCCCATGCTGCACATCATCGCCAACCGCTTCACGCTGACCGAGTTCCTGCTGGAGAGCCTGCCGGCCGAGCGCCGTGAACGGGTGCTGATGCACCCGCGGCGCATCAAGGGCGCGGGCTATTCGTTGTGCAAGCTGCTCGATGCGTGGCTGCCGTTCCGGCTGCCGGGTTTCCGGCCCTTTCCCGCCGACTACCTGCAGGCGCTGGAAGCCATCGCGCCGGATGCGCCGGTGCTGGTGTTCGGCATCGAGAACCTGAAGGACCTGCGCATCGTGCGCAAATACCTGCGCAGCCGGCGCATCGCGATCTTCACCTGGAACCCGGTGATCGACCACAGCCAGACGCGCTGGATACGGCATCTGCACATCGCCCAGCTGAAGCGGCTGGGCCGGGTGTTCACCTTCGATCCGGGTGACGCGTCACGCCACGGCCTGACGCTGGTCGACCAGGTCTACCGGCGGGTCGACAGCCTGCGCGCGCCGGTGCCGCAGGACATCGACATCTACTTCCTCGGCAAGGACAAGGGCCGCTTCGCGCAGCTCGAAGCGCTGGGTGCCCGCTGGCGCAGGCTGGGCCTGCGCACGCTGCTGCAGGTGATCGAGGAGCCGGACGAGAGCCATCCCGCGAGCGAGGCGGTGGCGCTGCGGCGCGAAGCCCTCGCCTACCGCGAGAACATCGCGCTCATCCACCGCGCCCGCTGCCTGCTGGAGCTGACCCAGGCCAACCAGACCGGGCTCACCATCCGCTGCCTGGAGGCGCTGTTCTTCGACCGCAAGCTGATCACCAACAACCCCGCGGTGCGGGCGCTGGCGCTCTACCATCCGGCGCGTTTCTTCGTGCTGGGTGAAGCTGGCGTGGATGGGGCGGACGGGTCGGACGGATCGACCGCACCGGACGACGCCGAGCGGCTGCTAGCCTTCCTGGCCGCACCGCTGCCGCCGCCCGACGAGGCGGCGCTGGCCGCCTACGCGTTCGACCGCTGGGTGCTGCAGTTCGAGACGGCCGCGCTGTCGGCAGGCTGATCGGCGCGTCGGCGGAAGACGGCCTCGGCCAGCAGCAACGCGCTCATGTAGCTGAAGAAATGGTTCTCGCGTGCGCTCCACAGGGCGGCGTTGATCATGCTGTTGAGCAGGAAGATCACCGAGAAGCTCACCAGCAGCCCGCGCAGTTCGGGCGGTGCACGCCGGGCGGCCCACAGGGGCGCCAGCACCAGCGCGGCATACAGCAGCAGCCCCGGCAGGCCGTTCTCCATCCAGAAGAACAGGAACTGGTTGTGCGGATGCCAGCGGCCGAAGGCGCACCAGTCGGGCCGGTCGGGCAGGTGCGTGCACCACTCGCGGTGGTAGCTGCCGGTGCCCCAGCCGGTGATCGGCCGTTCCTCGATCATGCGCAGCGTCATGCGCCAGAAGTTGACCCGGCCGCTGATGCTGGTGATCTCCATCGTGCTGCTGCGCTCGGCCTGGGTCACGAAGAGTTCCACCCGCTCGCGGATGACGCTCGAGGTGAGCACCGCGCCCGCCGCCGCGACCGCCAGGACCGCGATGCCGATCCAGCGGGTGCGCCCGCGCAGGCTGAAGAGCACGTACGAACCCAGGCCCGCGCCGAGCAGCATGTAGCCGGTGCGGCCCTGCGAGAGGTGGGTCATGCTGACCACCGCCAGCACGGTCACCGCCCACCAGGCAGCCCGGTGCCAGGGCCGGGTCTGGGCCAGGGCGCGGTCGAGGGCCACCACCACGAAGAAACTCATCGTGATGCCCTGGGTGATGTAGTCGCCGACCACCGTGCGGTCGAAGCCCCAGCCGGTCTGCTGCGTCACCGCCCAGGGCAGCGGCAGCCAGATGCCGACATAGGTCGACGCCAGCAGGAACAGCATGGCGCCGATGAAAGCGTTCATGCAGCGCTTGCGCCAGACCGGCTCGACCAGCAGCGAGATCATGATCGGGATCAGCGCCACCTTCGAATACTTGCGCAGCACCATGCCGCGGAATTCCGGGTCGGCGCCGGGGTGCAGCGTCCACAGCAGCACCACCGCGCACAGCGCCAGCGCCACCCAGACGCCCGGCACGCCGCGGATGTCGCGCCAGCGTTGTGCGAACTGGCCGGCCAGCAGCCAGCAGGCGAGAAAGGCGGTGACGGCGATCGCCCAGGGTGCCGGGAAGGTGGGGAACAGGGCGTAGCAGGCGACCAGCGAGAAACCGGCCCAGCGCGTCATGCGCGCGGCGAAACCGGAAGGGGCGAAAGCGTTATTCATCGGGGCAAAACGGCCGGGCGCGTGGGGCGCAGGTCACGTCGATCAATCGGCAGAACCGGGGAGATAGCGGCCCACGATGCTGCGGGCCCGGAAAAATTCGAGGCGCAAGTATGGCTCCAGTTTGCGCCGCTCCCCGCCCCGCAGCTTCACCAGCGGGGTGCACGGCACCGGCACCGGGTTCAGCAGCAGGTGCAGGTAGAGCCGGCGGCGCTTCCAGCGCGAGCGTGCCTGCAGCGCGTAGGCGCTGTCCTCGGCGCGCAGCAGCAGCAGGCGCCAGGCGCCGGGCCGGCGCTGCAGCAGGTCCTGGGCGCATACATGCACCGTGTGGTAGGCCGGCGAGCCGATCTTCTGCACCACGTCGTCGAAGCGGCCCTGCGCGCGCAGCGACTGCAGATAGGCCGCGGTGCCGTCGGTGCCGCCTTCGCCCTCGACCACCTGCGCGCGGAACAGCGCCAGCCAGCCGAGCACGAAGGGCGAGGCCGCCGGCGCGGCCATGGCCCAGCTGTCGACCAGCGGCCGGGCGTCGCCCGCGGCATAGCGGTCGAGGTAGAAGCCGAGGTACTGCGCGCCGCTGGCCTGCTGCTTGTGCAGCATCCAGTCGAGCGGCTCGGTCAGGATGATGGAGGAGTCGAGCCAGATGCCGCCGTGGCGCGCCAGCAGCGCCAGCCGGATCCAGTCGGACTGCTTGGGTATGCCCAGGCGCGCCAGGCCGGCCGGCGCGTCGGGCAGGAAATCGGCCACCGTGCGGGCGCTCAGCAGATGCACCTCGTAGCCCGGATTCAGCCGCCGCCACTGGGCCACGCAGCGCCGCACCACCTCGGGCGGGCGGTCGTCGTGCCAGTACGACCAGACCCGGCGCGGAATGCCGGCGGCCGCATCCGCCGGCGCGCCCGGCACCAGCCATTCGCGGGCCGGCGCGATGGCCGCGATGGGTGCGGCGCACAGGCGCCAGTACAGCCAGCAGCCTGCGAGCGCGAGCGCGCCCGCAGCCACCAGCCAGGCGACGATCGTCAGCGCCATGCGATGCCCCGCGAGCCGCACGCCGGACCGCTCGCCGGCCTGTGCCCATCGGCCCCGTCGACGCCCGCCGGCACCGGGAAAGGGTCGGGTAGCATTCGCGCCTTGCCCCGTATGACGGCCGAGCCGCGAGCCACCGCACCATGAACCGACCCGTCGTTCAATCCCTGCACTGGAACAACATTCCGGCGCTGGTCCTGGAGAAACAGGCCTCCGTTTTCCGGCAGCTCGACATTCCGCTGCAGCAGGATCTGCAGCACAAGATGCGGCACGGCGTGTGGATGAACGAATGCATCGCGCGGGCCGCCGACGACGACGTGCTGGTGTTCTGCGACATCGACGCCTTCCCCCTGAACCGCGGCGCCTACGAGCGCGCGGTGGCCGCCGCCGCCCAGGGCCGGGTGTTCGGCCTGGCGCAGTTCTCCAACCACCGCGACACCACCGAGGTGTACGCCGGCCCGATGTTCCTGGCCTTCAGCAAAACCGTATGGGAGCGTTGCGGCCGGCCCGACATGCGCTCCTCGCCGGGGCACGACGCGGGCGAGGCGCTGTCGATCGCGGCACGCGGCGCCGGGTTGCCGCTGCAGATCGTCAGGCCGTGCGGTTGCCTCATCCCCAAGTACGCCCTGGGCCGGGAAGGCATCTTCGGTATCGGCACCTTCTACGGCGAGAACGATTTTTTCCATCTCTTTGAATCCCGCGACCCTGCGCATGAGGAAATCCTGGCCGCGGTGGCCGACGACGTGGCCGCCGGGCGACCGCTGGGGTTCGCGAATTATCTGTCCATCGCCCACCGGCTCCAGCAGTCGACCGGGGCCGTTGAGACCCGGCCGCAGCGCTCCTGGCTGCGGCGTCTCTTCGCCTGAGCGGCCCACCATCCGATGCGCCTGCCGCTGGTCTTCATCAACCTCGACCGCGACGCGCAACGGCGCGAGCGGATGGCTGCGCAACTGCGCGAACACCGCATCGACGGCCACCGGCTGCCCGCCGTCTGGTGGGCCGATCTGCCGGCGGCGCGGCAGGACGCGCTCTACCGCGCCGCGCTGAACGCCCGCCAGTACTACAAGCCGCTGCTGCCCGGCGAGAAAGGCTGCTACGCCAGTCACCTGGCCGCCTGGGCGCAGCTGCTCGACAGCCATGCCCCGGCCCTGGTGGTGCTGGAGGACGACGTGCTGCTGCAGCCCGGCTTCGCCGACGCCGTCGATGCCATCGCCGGGCTGCAGGAGCCGTGGGACATGGTCAAGCTGATCGGCCGCGACCGGGAGAAGGTGCGTGCCACCGCAACCCTGACCGGGCGGTTCTCGCTGGTGCGCTACCGGCGGGTTCCCAGCACCACCGCCGGCTATGTGGTGAGCCGCGCCGGCGCCGCCAAGCTGCTGGCCGCACGCCGGCCGTTCGGGCGGCCGGTGGATGTCGACCTGCGCTTCTGGTGGGAGGCCGACGGATTGCGCATGCGGGGCGTGGTGCCGTCGGTGCTGGCGCTCGACGACACCAGCGACGTCAGCACCATCTGGCAGCAGGTCGACCGGCTGTCGCTGCCGATGCGCCTGCGCAAGCTCCGCATGAAGCTGCTGCTGTCCCTCGGCGACCTGCTGCGGCGCTAGGCGCTAGGCGCCGGGGCTACCTGCCGGCAGCCGGCCGGTCGGCCGCGGCGGCATGCAGCCGCTCGAACAGGCGCCGGTAACGCTCCTGCATCAGGCCGGCGCCGAATTCGCTGTGCGCCTGCCGCTGCGCCGCCGCACCGAGGCGCTCGGCCAGCGCCGGCTCGCGCGACAGCCGCTCCAGCGCATCGGCCAGGGCGCGTGCATCGTTCTCCGGCACCAGCAGGCCGGTCTCGCCGTGGCGGATCACTTCGCGCACCCCGACCACGTCGGTCGCCACGCAGGCGCAGCCCGCCGCCATCGCCTCGCACAGCGCCAGGGGCATGCCTTCGTAATGGGTCGACAGCACGAACAGCCGGCGCCGCATCAGCCGCTGCGGCAGGTCGGCCACCGCGCCGGGAAACAGCACCTGCGCCTGCAGCCCGTGGGCGGCCACCCGCGCCCGCGCCCGGTCGGCGGCGCGCTGCTTGCCGCCGCCCGCCAGCTCGACCGGCAGGTGCAGGCCGCGTGCGGCCAGCAGCGCGATCGCGTCGATCAGGGTGGCGTGGTCCTTCTGGCGGCCGAAGCGCGAGGCCATGCAGATCGACGCCTCGCGCTCGTTCCACGGCACCAGCGCCTCGGCCGGAAAACGCTCCAGCGCGATGCCGTTGGGAATCGCCAGGCAGCGTTCCGGCGGGAAACCCAGCGACAGCAGATGCTGCCGCACGCCCTCGGACACGCCCACGATGGCGCCGGTACGGCGCGCCAGCCAGCGCGCCTGCGCCAGCCGCCAGCGGGTGTAGCGTTCGCGCGAATTGTGTTCGACATGGACCAGCTGCGGCACCCCGGCCCACAGGCCGGCATAGCGCCCCCAGAGGTGTTCGCTGAAGCCGTGCGCCACCAGCAGATCGGGCCGCGTCTCCAGCGCGATGCCGCGCAGCGCCCATACGGTGGCCGCATGCGACCAGCCCGGCACCAGCCGCACGTCGAGGCCTTGCGCGCGCAGCGCTTCGACCCGCGCCATCGGCGTATGGCGCTTGCGGCGCAGCGCCAGCACCACCTGGGTGTCGCCGGCGCGCAGGGCTTGCAGGCACAGGTCGACCGCCACCTGGGTGGCCCCGGAGAAGCCTCCGGTGACGACATGCAAAACGCGCATCGGTGCTGCGCGCGCCGGGGTCAGTGGCCGCCGGCGAAGGTCTCGCCCGCCTTCAGGCGGTACAGCGTGCCGCAGTACGGGCACTTGGCCTCGCCGGTACGGGCCACGTCGAGGTACACCTTGGGATGGGTGTTCCACAGCTTCATGTGCGCCACCGGGCTGGGGCAGAACACGCCGCCCTGGGCGTTCAGGTCGGACGCGGCCAGCTCGACGGTGGCGGCCGGCTGGCGCGGTGCGGTGGCGGGAAAGTAGGCGGGGCTGGTCATCGTGGAATCTCTGTTTTTCAGACCGGGGTCAGCCAGTGGGCGTACTTCGGATTGCGTCCGTTGACGATGTCGAAGAAGGCCTTCTGGATTTTCTCGGTGACCGGGCCGCGGCTGCCGGCACCGATCTCGACCCGGTCGAGTTCGCGGATCGGCGTGACTTCGGCGGCGGTGCCGGTGAAGAAGGCTTCGTCGGCGATGTAGACCTCGTCGCGGGTGATGCGCTTCTGCACCACCTCGATGCCGAGGTCGGCGGCGATATGCATGATGGTGTTGCGGGTGATGCCGTTGAGGGCGCCGGCCGACAGGTCGGGCGTGTAGACCACGCCCTTCTTCACGATGAAGATGTTCTCGCCCGCGCCTTCGGACACGAAGCCGGAGGCGTCGAGCAGCAGCGCTTCGTCGTAGCCGTCCTGGGTGGCTTCCATGTTGGCCAGGATCGAGTTGCTGTAGTTGCTCACCGCCTTGGCCTGCGTCATGGTGATGTTGACGTGGTGGCGGGTGTAGCTGCTGGTCTTGATGCGGATGCCGCGCGACATGCCTTCGTCGCCCAGGTAGGCACCCCACGACCAGGCCGCCACCATCACATGGATGCTGTTGCCGATCGGGCTCACGCCCAGTTTTTCGGAGCCGATCCAGGCCAGCGGCCGGATGTAGCCCGAGGCCAGGCCGTTCTCGCGCACCACCGTGCGGTGCGCCTCGTTCACCTCGTCCTGGGTGAAGGGCAGCTTCATGCGCAGGATCTTGGCGCTGTTGAACAGGCGCTCGGTGTGCTCCTGCAGGCGGAACACCGCCGGGCCGTTGGCGGTGTCGTAGGCGCGCACGCCTTCGAAGACGCCGCAGCCGTAGTGCAGGGTGTGGCTCAGGACGTGGATCTTGGCGTCGCGCCAGTCGACGAGTTCGCCGTCCATCCAGATTTTGCCGTCACGGTCGGAGAGCGAGGGGGCGGGGGGCACGAGCGTCATGCGCGAGATCCTTCTTCTGCAGCAGCAGCAGCGACAAAGCGCGACATTTTACGGCGCGGTGGCGGGTACCGCCTGATCGTCGGCCGGCGGCCGCGTCATCTCCCAGCGCTTGAGTTTTCCGGACTCGAACACGCAGTCGACATACGACTGCGAGCCGTCGGTCCAGCGGTAGGTCTCCACCGGGGTGCCGACGCCGTCGCGCTGTTCGCCGAGGGAGCGGGTCATGGCCACCACATGCAGCAGGTTCACGCCGGGCTTGAGCTTGGCGTTGAGCATCACCGCGCTGCCGACATAGCCGACCGGCCGGTCGGAAGCCCGCTTGAGCACCGTCATCATCCGGGTGAAATGCAGCAGCAGCCACATCAGGATGCCGCCGCCGACGACCGCGATGCCGGGCCAGCCGTAGGTGTTGAAGGCCACCGCCAGCAGTGCCAGGCAGCCGATGGGAACGAGGATCTTGGGCAATTTCATGGCGGCTATTTTCGCAGCCCGGCTCACTGCAGTTGCCGCAGCAGTTCGATCGCTTCCTCGACCCGCTCGACCGGATGGATCGTCAGGCCCTCGATCGGCTTCTTCGGCGCGTTGGCCTTGGGCACCACCGCGATCGAAAAGCCGAGCTTGGCGGCCTCGCGCAGCCGTTCCTGGCCGCGCGGCGCCGGCCGCACCTCGCCGGCCAGGCCCACTTCGCCGAAGGCGATGAAGCCGCTCGGCAGCGGCTTGCCGCGCAGGCTCGAGGAGATCGCCAGCATCACCGCCAGGTCGGCCGCCGGCTCGCTGATGCGCACCCCGCCGACCGCGTTGACGAACACGTCCTGGTCCATGCAGGCCACACCCGCGTGGCGGTGCAGTACCGCCAGCAGCATCGCCAGCCGGTCGCGGTCAAGGCCCACCGACAGCCGCCGCGGGCTGGGCCCGCCGCTGTCGACCAGCGCCTGGATCTCGACCAGCATCGGCCGGGTGCCTTCCAGCGTCACCAGCACGCAGCTGCCGGGCACCGG
>JAKONS010000114.1 GCA_022701845.1 Burkholderiaceae bacterium | reverse complement strand
GGGAACATGTCGCCGGTGAGCGCGAACTCCATCGCGATGTGGTGCGGCAGATAGCGCGGCAGGCGCAGCAGCCCGCCGGCCGCCGCCGCCAGGCCCCGCTTGACCTCCGGCAATCCGAACTTCGCCTCGCGCGAGGCCACCAGCAGGTCGCAGGCCAGCACCGCCTCGAAGCCGCCGGCCAGCGCATAGCCTTCGACCGCGCAGATCACCGGCTTGCGCGGCGGCGTCATCGCGATGCCCAGGATGCCGCGCCCCTCCACCCGGGTCACCTCGCCGCGCAAAAAGGCCTTCAGGTCCATGCCGGCGCAGAAGTTGCCGCCGGCGCCGGTCAGGATGCCGACGCGCAGGGCCGGGTCGCGGTCGAGTTCGTCGAGCGCAGCGCACACGCCGTACGACACCGCGCGGTTCACCGCGTTGCGCTGTTCCGGCCGGTTGATGGTGACCACCATCAGGCCGCCGCTGCGCTCGACGAGCACCTCGGGGTTCGCGGCCGTCGCCGCGCCGGCCGCGCCGACGCCGCCGGTGTTTTCGGTGTCTGTCATGCCGGCGCCCTCGCCTTTCATGCTTCGCCCAGGGAAATGCCGCGCAGGCGCTCGGCCGCGTCGACATATTCCATCTGCAGCCGGAACATCACGTCGCGCACGCTGGTCTCCTCGTCGATCATGCCGACCACCTGGCCGGCGGGAAACGAATAGAGGTCGCGCCGCTTGGCCCGCACCACCCGGGCGTGGGCCTCGTTGTAGAGGATGCCCTGCAGCGGTGTCGGCAGATAGGCCGGTGCGCCGGGCTTTTCCCAGGCCTCCGACAGGTCGCTCTTGAGCATGCGCACCGTCTTGCCGGTGCGCGCCTTGCGGCGGGCGGTGTCGTCGGCGCCGGCGGCGAACAGCGCTTCCTTCTCGAACGGGTCGAGCTCGCTTTCGCGGGTGCCCAGCCAGAGGGTGCCGCACCACACGCCCTGGGCGCCCAGCGCCTGCGCCGCCAGGATCTGCTCGCCGGTGGCGATGCCGCCGGCGGCCAGCACGAAGGCCCGGTCGCCGCAGGCCCGCACCACCTCCGGCACCAGCACCATGGTGGCGATCTCGCCGGTGTGGCCGCCGGCCTCGGTGCCCTGCGCGATGATCAGTTCGACCCCCGCCTCCAGATGGCGCCGGGCATGCGCGGCCTTGCCGCACAGCGCGCCGACCATGATGTTTCGCGAGCGCAGTTCGTCGACCACGTCCTGCGGCGGCGAGCCCAGCGCGCTCACCACCAGCGTCACCTGCGGATGCTCGAAGGCCACCCGCAGCAGGCGGCGCGCACCGTCGGGCGTCATCGAGCCGCGGCCGGTGACGATCTCCCGGTGCACCCGGGCGCGCTCGTCGGCCGGCAGCTCGGCCACGTCGCGCGCGCGCAGCATGTCGTCGAGGAAGCGGCGGTGTTCGTCCGGGATCAGCCGCTCCAGGTCGTCGACCGCCTTCTCGGCTTCCTTGTCGTAGGCGGTCGGGATCAGCACGTCGACGCCGTAGGGCTTGCCGGCGGTGTGCTGGTCGATCCAGCGCAGCTCGGCTTCGAGCTGTTCCGGCGAGAAGGTGGAGGCGCCCAGCACACCGAAGCCGCCGGCCTTGGTCACCTCGACGATGACGTCGCGGCAGTGGGAAAAAGCGAATATCGGCAACTCGCAGCCGAGCTTGCGGCACAGGGGTGTTTGCATGGCGTTCTCGTGATGGCGTGTCAGGCGGCTGCGGGGCGGAAGACCGGCACCGGCGTGCCCTGGGCGTCGGGTTCGAACACCAGACCGAGCGGCTGGCCGAGCGCGATCGGCACGGCGCCGCGGTAGTGCCCCAGCATGCGCACGCCGGCGTGCATGTCGGCGATGACCAGGGTGTAGGGCACCTCGGCCGCGAAGGCCGGGTGGTAGGGGTGGTGGGCCACCGTCCAGCTGTGCACCGTGCCGGTGGGCACGGCCTCGAACCAGTCGACTGCGTCCGACTGGCAGCGGCCGCAGAGGATCTGCGGATAGTGGCGCGGCGTGCCGCAGGCGCCGCAGCGCTGCAGCAGTAGCCGGCCTTCGCGGGCGGCGTCCCAGTAGGGGCGCGAGCGTGCGTCCGGATGCGGAACCGGCTTCGCGGGCGCGGCTTGCGTAGTGGGCGGGGTGGGCTGGGGTGTGGACATGGAGCTATACCTTCTGGATCAGCCGCGCCGCATGATGGCGATGGCACCGTCGCCCTGGTCGCCGTAGCCGGTCACCAGGCCCGCGCGGGCCTGCGCGACCTGCGCCGCGCCGCCCTGGTGGCGCAGCTGGCGCACCAGTTCCACCACATGGTTCAGGCCGTAGAGATGGCCCTGCGACAGCAGCCCGCCGTGGGTGTTGGTGGGCAGCGCGCCGCCCAGCCGCAGCCGCCCGTTCTCGACGAAGGCACCGCCCTCGCCCTTCTTGCAGAAGCCCATGTCTTCCAGCTGGCACAGCACCACGAAGGTGAAGCAGTCGTAGATCTCGGCGACGTCGATGTCGCCGCGGTCCATGCCGGCCATGCGGAAGGCGCGGTCGGCCGCCTTGGCCACGCCGAAGGTGGTCATGTCGTGCCGGTGGGTGATGGAGTTCGGCGAGTCCGGATGCCCCGCCGCGACGCCGGAGATGTAGACCGGGTGCTGCGGCATGTCGGCGGCGTACTCGGCGGCGCTGACGATGTAGGCCACGCCGCCGTCGCTCTCGAGGCTGCAGTCGAGCAGGCGGAACGGGTCGGTGATCATCTTGGAGTTCTGGTGGTCCTCCAGCGTCATCGGCTTCTGCATCACCGCGTTCGGGTTGAGCTGCGCATGGGCGCGGCAGGCCAGCGCCACCTCCGCGAACTGCCGGCTGGTGGTGCCGTACAGCTCCATGTGGCGGCGCGCCATCGGCGCATAGAGCTGCGCCGGCGAGATCGCGCCGATCGGGTATTCGAACTCGGTCACCAGCCGGAACTGCGGCATGGAATGGATGCGCTCGCCGGCCTTGGCGCCGGCGCTCACGTTGCGGCCGAAGGGCACCAGCACATGCCGGGCCACGCCGGTCGCCACCGCGGCGGCCGCCGTCTGCAGCGCCATCACGCCGCTGGCCCCGCCGTGCGGGATCAGGGCCGACAGGCGCAGGTCCTGCAGGCCGAAGTTGTTGATGAACTCCTCGGCCGGCGCACCGCTGATGCCGATCGGGATGATGCCGTCGATGTCGCCCGGGCGCAGGCCGGCATCGGCGATGGCTTTCAGCGAGGCCTCGAACTGCAGCGCGACGCTGCCCTTGGCCGAGCGGCGCGCATATTCGGTCTCGCCGATGCCGCTGACGATGGCCTTGTCCTGGAGAGTCACGTCGGGTCCTTGTTTCCTGCTGCTGCTGTTGGAGCTGCTGCGTGCGGCCGGCGCTAGAGCGCGATGCCGAGCTTCCTGGTGACCGCGCTCCAGCGCGCCACCTCGCTGGCGACGAAGGCCCGGGCGCGCGCCGGCGTGGAGTCGGCCACCGGGGTGATGCCGAGCGCGGCCAGGCGCTCGATCACCGCCGGGTTCTCCATCGCGTGGTTGGCCACCGTCGACAGCCGGGCCACCACCTCCGGCGCGGTGCCGAGCGGCAAGGCCAGCAGGTTGTAGGTGCCGGCCACCACGTCGATGCCGCTCTCGCGGAAGGTCGGCACCTGCGGCGCGATCTTCTCGCGCTGCTCGGCCATGCAGCCGACGATGCGCAGCCGGCCCGACTTCACATGCGGCGCCACCGTACCGGTGGCCTCGATCACATAGTCGACGGTGCCGGCGATGGTGTCGGTGATGGCCGGGCCGCTGCCGGCATAGGCGATGTCGACCACGTCGATACCGGCGCGGTCCTTGAACATCTCGCCGGCCAGATGCACCGTGGTGCCCAGCCCGGCATGGCCGTAGGACATCTTGCCGGGCCGCGCCTTGGCGTAGTCCACCAGTTCGGGCACCGAGTGGATCGGCAATGCCGCGTTCACCGCGATCACGAAGGGCGCGTTCGACAGCAGCGACACCCAGGTGAAATCCTGCACCGGGTTGTACGGCGCCCGGGCGCGCGACACCGGCGCGGCGACCGCGGTGGAACCGGTCGCCAGCATCGCCTGGCTGCCGTCCTTGGGCGCGCGCAGGAAGCCGATCGCCACCGTCAGGCCGCCGGCGCCCGGCTTGTTCTCCACGACGATGGGGCGCGCCAGTTCTTCCCGCATGGCGTCGGCCAGGATGCGGGCGAACATGTCGCCCGCCCCGCCCGGCGGGAAGCCGACGAAGAGCCGCAGCGGGTATTCCGACTGCGCCCGCGCCGGCAGGCCGTGCACCGCCAGGGCCGCCGACGCGGCACCGGCCAGGATCTGCCGGCGATTCGCCGCTGTGAGGTTCGAGCGCATCGGGCCGCTGCTCAGTCTTCGACCGTCTCGAACCAGAAGTCCAGCACGTCGCCGGTGCGCTGCTCGGCGAACTTCGTCATCACCTTCTGGCCGATGGCGATCTTCTTGGCGGCGGCCGCCGGGTCGCTCAGGTCGATGTTCTTGAAGAAGCCGCCGATGGCGGTGTCGGCGCCCTTCAGCAGCACATAGCCGAAGGCATAGGGCGGTGGCGGCAGGTTCTTGAATTCGGCATAGACGATGGTGAAGCACTCGACGGTGCCCTCCGGTCCCACCGGCACCCATTCGTTGGTCGGCTCCAGCGTCTCGTCGGAGAAGGCGCGCGGCGGCACCAGCACCCGGTTCGACTTCGGATCGCGCCGGCCGAGGATTTGCCGCTGGTCGCGGATCTGGGTGAAGAAGTAGCTCGCGGTCTCGCCGAGTGCGTGCTTGTAGGTGATGTCCCAGCGCTCGGTGCGGGTGATGAGTTCCATGATGTTCCTTGATGTTCTGGAGATGTGCGTTTGGGGGGATCAGGCTTCGATGACCATGGCGCCGAAGAACTGGTGGTCGCCGCCGTTGCCGCTGGCGATGGCGCGCTTGGCGCCCTGCACCTGGTGCGCACCGGCGCGGTTCCACACCTGCAGCGCCACTTCGGCGACCCGCACCATGGCGGTGACCGCGATGGCGTTGGCGCAGATCACGCCGCCCGAGGGGTTCACCGGGTTCTGGCCGCCCAGCTTGAAGCGGCCCTCTTCCTTCAGCAGGTGGTGCGCGGTGCCGATGCGGGCCAGGCCCGCCGCCTCGATCGCGTGGTACTCGGTATTGCTGAACGGCGAATACAGTTCGGCCACGTCGATCTCGCTGACCGGGTTGCTGATGCCGGCCATCCGGTAGGCCTTGTGGCAGGCCTCGCCGAGCGCCTGCGCATCGGCATGGTCGGCGGTGTAGCCGTTGCCCATGCGGTCGCCGATGTAGTAGCTCTCGGAGCTGTGCGCCACGCCGGTGATCCACACCGCCTCGAGGTTGTGGCGCTTGATGTAGTCCTCCGAGGCCAGCACCATGGCGCAGCCGCCGCTCGACTGCGGGCAGCAGTCGAAGAGCTTGATCGGCCAGGAAATCATGCGCGAATTCATGACCTCCTCGATGGTGGTCGGGGTGCGCAGGTGGGCGTTCGGATTGAGCGCGGCGTGGTCGCGGTTCTTCACCACCACACGCGCCATGTCTTCCTCGGTGATGCCGTACTTGTGCATCTGGCGCACCGCCGACATCGCCAGCATGGTGATGGTGCCGAGCGGCAGCGAGCGCTCGTAGGGCACGTCCCAGATCTTGTTCAGGATGGTCTGCGAATCGCCGCACTCGCCCACCTTGTCGGCACCGGCCACCAGCACCACCTCGCAGGCGCCGGCCGCGATATGCGAGTGCGCCGCCGCCAGCGAGGAGATGCCGGTCGAGCCGCCGGTGTTGATGCGCATGAAGCGCTTGTTGCGCGCACCCACCGCATCCACGCCCAGGCGCTCGGCATTGCCGATGCCCAGCAGCGCGTCGGGCGCCAGCGAATACACCACCGCCTCCATGTCGTCCAGGCCGAGGCGGCAGTCGTTCAGCGCCAGCGTCACCGCTTCGCGCACCAGCTCCGGATAATTCGCATCCTGGCGCCGGGCCTTGAAGGCCGACTGCCCGATGCCGATGATTCCTACACGGGGCATCTTCATTTCTTTGGCTCCTGGGGATCACGGCCGAAAACGACCACGGTGTTGTATTGCATGGCGAAGCCGCTGGCGCCGTGGGCGACGGCCGTGCGGACATCGGCCTTCTGATGCGGGCCGGCAGTGCCGCGCACCTGGCGGGCCGCCTCGCAGATGCGGATCAGGCCGGCGCAGAAGCCGGCGTTGAAGCACAGCGCGCCGCCCGACAGGTTCACCGGCAGCTTGCCGCCGGCGGCGAAATCGCCGGCCTTCACCGCCTGCGACCACTCGGTGCGGGCGCACAGGCCCAGGCCTTCCAGCGCCACCAGCTGCTGGTAGGGGGTGGCGTCGGCCACTTCGGCGATATCGAACGAGGGCGCGCCTTCGGCCACGCCGGCTTCGCGGTAGGCCTGGGCGGTGGCGCTCTGCAGCGACGGCAAGGTCGACAGGTCGCGGTCGCCCAGGAAACCGGGCTCGGTGGCCCAGCCCATGCCGGTCACCCAGGCGGGGTTGGCGATCGACTTCTCGGCGACGTACTCGGCATCGGCCAGCACCATCGCCACGATGCCGTAGGCGGGCGGCGCCACCATGCCTTCGTTGATCGGCCAGCGCAGCATGCGGCTGCCTTCGATCATCGAGGCCTGCTGCGGTGCCGGCGAATAGTCGGGATGGGCGCGCGCGCCGTTGCGGCGGTTCTGCTCGACCACCGCGATCGCGGCGGCGCGCAGGTCGGGCACCTTGGCCTCCAGCGCGTTGGCCTGCAGGGCATGCGACGACAGCTCGTCGAGCGGCAGCGAACGGTGGAAATACGGGTCGGTGCCCAGGCGCTGGGTGTTGGAGATGTCGTCGGTCTCCAGCGGGCTCCAGGCCATCACCAGGTGGGTGCGGTACATGCCGGAACGCACCCGCAGCGTGCCCAGCACGAAGGCGTGCTCGGCGCTCGACGGGGTGCTCAGGATGTCGCGGCCGACGCCGCCGACCGAGCCCGAGGCCATCATGATCGAGATGGCTCTGCCGTCGAGCTGGTCGCAGCCGGCGACGACGATGCCGTCGATGTCGTCGATGGTCAGACCGGCATCGCGCAAGGCCGCCTGCGCCGCCGCGTGTTGGGCCTCTTCCAGCGAGGCTCGCTCAGGGTACCGGGGCGCGAAGATCGCGCTGCCGATGACCCCGACCTGGGTTGTGTTGGACATGGTTCACCTTTTGATCTGTATCGGGCCGGCCCGCGGAGTCGGGTCGTTCGAGGTCGGTCAGGACATTCGTGTTTTCGAAATATATTTCTAGAACACGAAAAGTATACTGACCAGTAGCTTTTGCACCAACGGATTTCTCCGGCCTTCCGGGAAAACCCCGTGTCGGCCGGTCGGCACGGCGCCCGGACATGCGAAGACCCGGGCGCAGGCGGCGGATCGCCTGCGGACCGGGCCGGTTTGGGGTGGGGCCGGGGCGTTATTCGGAAGTGATCTTTCGTTCCTTGATCAGCTTCGACCAGCGCGGCATCTCGGCGCGGATCAGGTCGCTCAGCACGGCGGGCGGGCCGCCCTCGACAGTGCCGCCCAGCGCGACGATGCGGTCGCGCACCTCGGGGGCCGCCAGTGCCTTCGACACTTCCTCGTTCAGCCGCGCCAGGACGGCCGGCGGCAGCGCCGGTGGCGCCACCACCGCGAACCAGGCCGAGGCCTGCACCCCGGGATAGCCGGCCTCGGCCATCGTCGGCACATCGGGCAGCGCGGCCAGGCGGTGCGGCGCCACCACCGCCAGGGCGCGCACCCGCTTGTCCTGGATCAGCTTGGTGCTGGTGGTGAGGGTGTCGAAATAGATCGGCACATGGCCGGCCATGACGTCGTTGAGCGCCGGGCCGCCGCCCTTGTAGGGCACGTGGATCAGCTGGATGCCGGCCTGCTGCTGGAACAGCTCGTGGGTGAGGTGGGTGGTGGTGGCGTTGCCGCCGGAGGCCACCGAGATCGCCGCCGGGCGGGCCTTGGCGTCCTGCACCACCTGGGCCACGGTCCGGTAGGGCGAGTCGTTGCCGGTCACCAGCACCATCGGGGTGGTCATCAGGAGGGACACCGCGGTCAGGTCGCGCGAGGCGTCGAACTGGGCGTTCGGCACCAGGTAGGGAGCGGTGGTGATGGCGCCGGCCACGACGCCGATGGTGTAGCCGTCGGGCGCCGCCCGGGCCACCGCTTCGGCGCCGATCAGGCCGGCGCCGCCGGTGCGGTTGTCGACCACGAAGGGCTGGCCGGTCGACATCGTCATCCTGGCGCCCACCAGCCGGGCGATCACGTCGGTCAGCCCGCCGGGCGCGGAATTCACGACGACCCGGACCGGCTTGGCCGGGTAGGTCTGCGGCTGGGCGAAACCGGCAGGCGCCGTGCCCGCCAGCGCGGCCGCGACGATGGCCGCGACGGCGATGCGGCGCGACCGCCGTGCGGCCCGCGAATCAGGGCTTGAAACCATGGGAGATGTCCTCGATGCGACGGTGATGGAGCGGTGTTCCGGCCTTCCGCGGCTGGATGTACCGCATGGTATTCAATTCCTACTTACCGGTTAATAGGTAATACCATCTAGTAGGACCACGCACACCCTGTGCACCACCCCGCGCCGACCCCGTCCGGGTGCTGTCCCGCAGGGCGGGCTCACTACAATGGCGCCTCATTTCCAAGCCCCCTTCCATGACCAAGACTTCCGCCCGCGGTACCGCCGCAACCGCTGCCGATGCGGCGTCCGCGCCCGCGGTGGCCAGGTCCCGGCCGCGTCCGACGGCAGCCCCCGCGGCACCGGCCCCGACCCCGGTGAAGGCGCGGCGTTCAGCCAGGGCCCCGGGCGATGCGGCGAAGGTCGACGACATCCGCGACGCGGTCACCCGGCTCAAGCGCGAACGCATCATCGAGGTGGCGGTCGAGCTCTTCTATTCCAACGGTTTCAGCAACACCACGCTGGAGGCGGTGGGCGAGCGGATGAACGTCACCAAGCCGTTCATCTATTCCTATTTCCGCTCCAAGAGCGAACTGCTGGCCGAGATCTGCGCCCGCGGCATCCGCGCCTCGCTCGACGCCATCAACCGCATCGTCTCCCAGGGCGGCCCGCCCACCGACCAGGCGCGTGCGCTGGCGCACGACTTCATGGCGGCGGTGCTGGAGAACCAGAAGCACATCGCCATCTACTCGCGGGAAGAGAAGAACCTGCAGCCGCAGGACGCCGAGGCCATCGCCGGCATGCGCCGCGAGTTCGACCACAAGCTCACCGCGCTCATCGAGCAGGGCAACAGGACCGGCGAGTTCGCCGTCGCCGACCCGAAGATGGCGTCGCTGGCCATCGGCGGCATCGCCAGCTGGTCCTATGTGTGGTTCCGCGCGAACGGCCGGCTGTCGCGCGACGAGGTGGCCGACCACATGGCGCAGCTGGTGATGGACATGATCCAGGCCAAGCCGGCGGCGCCCGGCCGGAAAACCGCGAAGTCTTCCGGCAAGGCCTGAGGCAATTGCTCAGGCGGTGGCGTCCGGGTGCGGGTCCGCGCCGGTCGGGCGGTACCACAGCACTCCGGCGCCGTCCGGCTCCGCGCGCACCGTGCCCGCGTTGCACAGACGGTTCAGGAAAGCCTGGCTCTCGCCGGTCGCCAGGATCATCAGCAGGCCGTCGGCGGCGTCGATCGGCCGCTTGAACAATGCCGGAAACACGTCGATGGTGCGGCACGGCCCGCGCTGCAGGAAGTCGAGCAGCTGGCGTTGCGCGGTGGCCTGCTCCTCGTCGAGCTCGCGCAGCCGCCGGTGCAGCCCGGTGAAACAGGTCTTGTGCGACGGCAGCACCAGCAGGTCGTCGTCCAGCGTGTCGCGAAAGAGCGCCAGCGACTCGTTCCACTCGGCCAGCGGATCGCCCAGCGGCTCCCAGGGCACCACCGACACGTTGCTGGAGATGCGCGGCAGCACCTGGTCGCCGGAGATCAGCAGCTTGAGTTCCGCATTCACCAGGCAGGCGTGTTCCGGTGAATGCCCGTGCCCGACCACCACCTGCCAGCGGTGCGCGCCGATGGCGATGCCGTCACCGTCGCGGATGCGGCGGTAGCGGTCGGGCGGCGGCGCGATGCGGTCGGCGAAACCGGCCATGCGCTCGCGGCAGACCGCCAGCTGCGGCTCGCGCCAGCCGGCGCGGCGGTAGAAATCGAGCTGCGCCTCCGGCATCGGCCGCAGGTGCGCGGCCAGTGATGCCTGGCATTGCAGGTACTCGTTGCGCGTCATCCACAGCTCGCAGCCGAAGCGTGCCGCCAGCCAGCCGGCGCTGCCGACATGGTCGGCATGGTGGTGGGTGACGATCACCCGGGTGACCGGGCGGCCGGCCAGGTCGCCTTCGAACAGCGTCTCCCAGGCTGCGCGGGTGGGCGCGTCGTGCACGCCGCAGTCGACCACCGTCCAGCCGGCACCGTCGGCCAGCGCCCAGACGTTCACATGGTCGAGCGTGTAGGGCAGCGGCATGCGGATCCACAGCACGCCCGGCGCCACCTCGATGGCGCGCCCGGTCGGGGGCACGTCGGCGAAGGGGTGCTCGATCGGGCGCGGGGCCTGCGCACCGGCGCCGCCGGCCAGGTCGCGGTCAGGCTGCATGGACCGCCCTCCCCGCCCCGACGCCGGGTGCGGCACCGGCACCCTGCCCGGCGGTGCCGGCAATCACGGCGCCGCCCAGGATCGCTGCGGTGTGCTCGCCCAGTCCCGGCACGCCGTGGGCCAGCACGGTGGGGCGGCCGTCGATCGTCAGGGGCTGGCGGATGAAGCGCTGGCCGCCGTGCTCGACCACCATGCCGCGCGCCTGCACCTGCGGCTGGGTCAGCACTTCGTCGGGCCGGCGCACCGGAGAGAAGGCGATGCGGGCGGCGGCCAGCTCCTCGCACAGCCCGTCCAGCGCCCGGCCGCGGATGGTCGCACGCAGCCGCGGCACGATCTCGGCGCGGCGGGCGCTGCGCACCGCGTCGGCGAGCGGCGCCAGGTCGTCCAGCGCCAGGATGCGGCAGAGCGCGGCCCACATATGGTCTTCACCGGCGATGCTGAGGCTGAGCTGCCCGCCGCAGGCGGTGGCGAACAGGCCGTAGCCCGGATCCTCCGGCGGCAGCGGCCGCACCGGCAGCCGGTTCATGCCGGGCACCAGGAAAGGGCTCATCCAGCTCACCATCGCGTCGAGCATCGACACGTCGACATGGCAGCCCTCGCCCGGGCCGCCGTGGCCGGAGGAGCGTTCGCGCCCGGCCAGCGCGCTCGCCACGCCCAGCGCGGCGAACATGGCCGAGGCGATGTCGGCCAGCGGCAGCACCGGCAGGGTGGCGCTTTCCTCGGCGCCCGGGGCGACGTTCACCATGCCCGCGGTGGCCTGGATGCTCAGGTCGTGGCCGGCCACCTGCGACATCGGCCCGTCCTGGCCGAAGGACGAGATCGACACATAGATGAGCCCCGGCTTGCGCGCCCGCAGCGTCGCCGCGTCCAGCCCCAGCCGCGCCATCACGCCGGGCCGGAAACCCTCTAGCACCACGTCGGCGGAATCGACCAGCGCCAGGAAGCGCGCATGGTCGGCCGGCGCCTTCAGGTCGAGCGCCACCGAGCGCTTGTTGCGCCCCAGCGATGCGAACAGGCCCGGGTGCCGGCGCGTCGGGTCGCCGCCGTCGGGCCGCTCGACCAGGATCACGTCGGCGCCCAGGTCGGCCAGCAGCAGGGTGGCGTAGGGGCCGGGGTATTGCTCGGCCAGGCTGAGCACGCGGAATCCGGCGAGAGGAAGATGGGACGACAAGGCGCGACCTGCTTTCTGGATGGGGGCTCAGGCCTGCAGCAGCTGCCGCCCGATGATGTGTTTCATGACCTCGACCGCGCCGCCGCCGATGCGGGTCATGCGGGCGTCGGCCCAGGCCCGGGCGATCGGGTATTCCCACATGTAGCCCCAGCCGCCGAACAGCTGCAGGCACTCGTCCATGACCTTGCCCTGCAGCTCGCAGGTGACCATTTTGGCCGCTGCCGCGTCGACCGCGTCGAACGCGCCCTGCAGGTGCAGCTCGATGCAGCGGTCGACGAACACCCGCTGCCCCAGCACCTGCGCATGCAGGCCGGCCAGCACGAACTGGGTGTTCTGGAAATCGGCCAGCGCATGGCCGAACATCTTGCGGTCGCGGCAGTAGGCGATGGTCCATTCGAGCGCCGCCTCGCAGGAGGCCACCGCCCGGATCGCCTGCACCAGCCGCTCCTGCGCCAGCTGCGACATCAGGTGCGCGAAGCCCCGGCCCTCGGTGCCCAGCAGGTTCGAGACCGGCACCCGCACGTCGGAGAAGAACAGCTCGGCGGTGTCCTGCGCCTTGCAGCCGACCTTCTCCAGGATCTTGCCGCGCTGGAAGCCGGGCCGGTCGGTCTCGACCAGCAGCAGGCTGACGCCGCGCGCGCCGGCCTGCGGATCGGTCTTGCAGGCCACCACCAGCAGGTCGGCGCTGTGGCCGTTGGTGATGAACACCTTCTGCCCGTTGATGACGAACTCGTCGCCCTCGCGCCGGGCCGAGGTGCGCAGCTCCTTGAGGTCGCTGCCGCCCGCAGGCTCGGTCATGGCCACGCCGACCACCGTCTCGCCGGCGGCCATGCGGGGCAGCCATCGGTGCTTCTGTTCCTCGGTGCCGAACTCGACGAAATACGGCGCCACGATGTCGGAGTGGAGGTAGAAGGTCGGCCCGGTGGCGCCGGCGCGGGCCATCTCCTCGATCAGGATCGCGCTGTGCAGGAAATCGCCGCCCATGCCGCCGTATTCGTCGGGCACGTTGCAGCACAGCATGCCGGCCTTGCCGGCCTCCAGCCATAGCGCGCGCGGCGTGCGGCCGTCGTGCTCCCACTGGGCGTGGAACGGGGTGATCTTCTCCGCGATGAAGCGGCGCGCGGTGTCGCGGAAGGTTTCGTGGTCGGACGAGAAGATGGTGCGCGGAATCATGGGAATCGCCTTGCTGTCGGTTCTGCAGGGAAGGACGGTCGCGGCCGGCGCGGGGTTCGAAAGAGCCAGTAACGCACGATGAAGGAATCGTAATATACCGGCAAGTATATAAATAACTACATCGGTAGGCGTTCGATAGGGTTTGCACGGAAGCCGGTAGCTTCTAAATGGTTAACCATATTCCGCGCCCTTCCCCACTGCCGGCACCACCGTCCCATGAGCCACACCATTCCCACCTCCCAGGCCCTCGCGCTGCAGCTGCAGCGCCTCGGCGTCGACTGCGTGTTCGGCCTGATGAGCGACGAGACCGCCACGCTGGTCGCCGCCATCGATTCCGCCGGCATCCGCTTCGTCACCG
>JAKONS010000104.1 GCA_022701845.1 Burkholderiaceae bacterium | reverse complement strand
CTGGCCCTGCTCAACATGCCGATGGCCGCGCTGCAGCGCAGCCACACCGCGACATCGTTCGAGCCGTTCACCCTGCTCTCGGCGCTGAGCCAGGCCACCGAGCGCATCGGCCTGGTGGCCACCGCCTCGACCACCTTCGACGCGCCCTTCCACATCGCCCGCCGCTTCGCCTCGCTCGACCACATCAGCAACGGCCGCGCCGGCTGGAACATCGTCACCACCGCCAATCCGGACGCGGCGCTCAACTTCGGCCTGGACGACCACATGGACCACGACGAGCGCTATGCCCGCGCCCGCGAGTTCTACGACGTGGTCACCGGCCTGTGGGACAGCTGGGCCGACGACGCCTTCGTGCGCGACCCGGCCAGCGGCATCTTCTTCGACCCCGAGCGCCTGCACACCCTCGACCACCAGGGCCGCTACCTGTCGGTGCGCGGACCGCTGCACATCGCGCGCCCGCCCCAGGGCTGGCCGGTGGTCGTGCAGGCCGGCGCATCCGACGCCGGCCGGCAGCTGGCCGCGGAAACCGCCGAGCTGATCTTCGCGGCGCACAACAACCTGGCCGACGCGCAGGCCTTCTACGCCGACATGCGGACCCGCCTGGCCGCCGCCGGCCGGCCGCCGGAGGCGATCAAGATCCTGCCCGCCGCCTTCGTGGTGGTGGGCGATACCGACGCGCAGGCCCGGCAGATCCGCGCCGAGCTCGACAGCTTGGTGCACTACGAAAGCGCCATCGCGTCGCTGTCGGTCGCGCTCGGCCACGACGCCTCCACCTTCGACCCCGACGCCCCGCTGCCCGAGGTGCCGCAGACCAATGCCGGCCGCAGCAGCCGCGAACGCGCCATCGCCCTGGCCCGGCGCGAGAACCTCACCGTGCGGCAGCTGGCGCAGCGCCTGGGCGGCTACGGCGGCATGGCCTTCGTCGGCAGCGCCGCCACCATCGCCGACGAGATGCAGCACTGGCTGGAAAGCGGTGGCTGCGACGGCTTCACCGTGATGTTCCCCTGGCTGCCCGGCGGCCTGGACGCGTTCTGCGAGAAGGTGGTGCCGGAGCTGCAGCGGCGCGGCATCTTCCGCACGGAATACGAGGGCGCCACCCTGCGCGAGAACCTCGGCCTGGCCCGGCCGGGCAACCGGTTCTTCCCCGGCTGAGTTCCTGCCGCCGAGGGCGCCTCGCCGAGCCGTGGAACAGGCCGGCCAGCACCGCCTTTCTCGGCCCATCGCGGCGCGACGCCGGTGCTACCGTCGATGGCAGATCCAACTCACCCCCGACCTGCCATGACCATGCACCCGGAATCCATGCGGGGCCAGCGCCCCTATATGGACGTGCTCGCCCAGCTGCACCAGCAACTGCGCCCCGAGCTGTACCTCGAAATCGGCGTGCGCCACGGCGGCAGCCTGCGCCTGGCGACCGGCCCGGCCATCGGCATCGATCCGAAGAACCAGCTGAGCGAGGCCCTGCCCGACACCGCCCAGTTCTGCGAGATGACCAGCGACGACTTCTTCGTCGCGGCCGAGCAGGCCGGCATCACCAGCCGCTTCGACTTCGCCTTCATCGACGGCATGCACCTGTTCGAATTCGCGCTGCGCGATTTCATCAACGTCGAGCGCCATGCCCAGCCCTGGACGCTGGTGGTGTTCGACGACATCTGCCCCAACCACCCGCTGCAGGCCGCGCGCGACCGGGTCACCAACGTGTGGACCGGCGACGTCTGGAAACTGCGCGACTGCCTGCGCCGCTACCGTCCCGACCTGGTGCAGGTGGTGCTCGACACCGCGCCCACCGGCCTGATGCTGGTGATGGGCCTGGACCCGTCGAACACGGTGCTGCAGGACCACTACGACACCATCGTCGCCGAATACGTCGACACCGCCTGGGAGGTGCCGGCACAGGCGCTGCAGCGCGAAGGCGCGCTGGTGCCGTCCGACGACATGGTGCGGTCGATCACCGGGCTGGTCGAGCGCGTGCGGGCATCGGACGACCAGGGGCGCGAGATGCGCCAGCTGCGCGACCTGATGCGCTGGAGAGGCGTATGACCGACCGGCCGCCGCGCCTGTCGGTGATCGTCGTCGCCTACGAGATGGCACGGGAGCTGCCGCGCACCGTGCGGTCCCTCTCGCCCGCGCTGCAGCGGGGCATCGACGCCGACGACTACGAGATCGTCGTGGTCGACAACGGATCGGCCGCGCCGGTGCCGCAGGAAGCGCTGGCGCAATGGGGCGGCAACGTTCGTTGCATCTCGGTGGAGCGGCCGGGCAAGTCGCCGGTGCCGGCGGTCAACGCCGGCCTGGCGGCGGCCCGCGGGGACCTCTGCGGCGTCTTCATCGACGGCGCGCGGATGGCGACGCCGGGCCTGCTGGCGCACGCGCTGGCGGCCAGCGCGCTGTCGCCGTCGCCAGTGATCTCCACCGTCGGATTCCACCTGGGGCCGGAGCACCAGTCGCAGAGTGCGGGCAAGGGCTACGAACAGCGCTTCGAGGATTTCCTGCTGGCGTCGATCGACTGGGCGGCGGATGCATATCGGCTGTTCCTAATTTCCTGCTTCGCCGGCTCCTCGCCCCACGGCTGGTTCGGGCCGGTGACCGAGAGCAACGGGTTGTTCATGAAGCGCGGCGCCTGGCAGGCGCTCGGCGGGTACGAGGAGCGCTTCGCCTCGGCGGGCGGCGGCCTGTCGAACCTCGACGTGTTCAAGCGCGCGGTGGAACGCTGGCCGGACGAGCTGGTGGTGCTGCTGGGCGAAGGCACCTTCCACCAGTACCACGGCGGGGTGTCGTCGAATGCGACCCAATCGAAGTGGCCGGATTTCCAGCGCGAGTACGCCGGCATCCGGGGCAGGCCCTGGGAATGCCCGCAGACGACGCCGCGCTATTTCGGCTCGGTGCACTGGCATGCGGCGGCGTTGATGGAAGCGTCGGCGAAGGCGCTGCAGGGCTGAGTTCTGCTGGTCGTGCCGGCGCGGGTTTGTGGGCAGCGGGCCGATTCCCGGCGTCCGCCATGGCCATTGCCAGATGCGCTGCCGACCGATCCAATGGCACCCCGCATGAAGGATGCGGCCACCCCGGCCCTGCTCGACCCGAGGAATCGCCATGGAAATCACCGGCCAGTGCCACTGCGGCGCCATCCGCTACCGCATCGACGATGCGGCGCCACGTCATGCGCTCTGCCATTGCGCGGATTGCCGCCGCTGGTCGGGTGCGCCGCTGGTGGGCTGGCTGGCGGTGCCGGAAAGCGCGCTGACGGTATCGGGCTGCCCGGCCGAGTACCGATCGTCGGCGTTCGCGTCGCGGCATTTCTGCAGCGCCTGCGGCACCGGCCTTTTCTACCGCAACCCGGTGACGCTGCCGGGCCTGGTGGATGTGCAGTCCGGGACGCTCGACCACGTCGAGGCGATACCACCGCAGATGCAGATGATGCTGGCTGAAAAAGTGGCGTGGCTGGACCAGCTCGGGCGTATCCCGGGGATCGCGCGCTACCCGGCTGCCGATGCCGGGGCCGGAGGCGACGCCTAGCGGCGGCGCTCGCCGCGCGGTGCAGGACTGCCAGGCCGCCATCTGCGTTTTCATCACGCTTGCGCGCGCCAATCGCAACCGGGGCCGCGCAAAATGTGGTGATCCGTTTCGCCTTACCGACAGCACCGCACGGTGTTTCGCCGTGACCCGCAAGCATCCGATCGATCGAACGCGCCATTCCCCGACCGCCGTGTCTGCATTCAAAAAACTCCCATGCAATCGCTTCCTTCCAGTTACCGCGCGCTGGTGATCGGCGCTTCGGGCGCCATCGGCTGTGCCCTCGTCGCCCGCCTGCACGACGACCCTCGCTGCGCGGAGGTGGTGACGCTGGGCCGCACCACCACGCCGGCCGTGGATTTCCTGGCGCCGGACAGCATCGCCGCCGCCGCGCAGGCCTCGCGCGCGCAGGGTCCGTGGCACTTGGTGCTGGTGGCCACCGGCATGCTGCAGGGGCCCACCGGCGGACCCGAAAAGCGCCTGGCCGACCTCGACGCGCAACACATGGCCGCCAGCTTTTCGGTCAACACCATCGGGCCGGCGCTGGCGCTGGCGGCGTTCACCCCACACCTGGCGCGCGGCGAGCGCAGCGTCGCGGCGGTGCTGTCGGCCAAGGTCGGCAGCATCGGCGACAACCGGCTGGGCGGCTGGTACAGCTACCGGGCCTCGAAGGCGGCGCTCAACATGGTGGTCAAGACCGCTTCCATCGAGCTGGCCCGCACCCATCCGCAGGCGGTGATCGCCGCGCTGCACCCGGGCACGGTCGACTCGGCCCTGTCGGCGCCGTTCCGCGGCGCACAGATCGGACGGCCCGCCGACGACGCGGCGCGCGACCTGCTCGCGGTGCTCGATGGTCTGCAACCCGACGACAGCGGCTGCTTCCGCGCCTACGATGGCCAACGCCTTCCCTGGTGATTCCCACCCCACTGCATCGAGAGAAAGACACACCATGCGAATTCTGCTTACCGGCGGCACCGGCCTGATCGGCCGCGAGCTCTGCCGGCAATGGGCGCGGCAAGGGCACCAGCTCTGGGTCTGGAGCCGCGACCCGGGCCGCGTCGCCGCCCTGTGCAGCGGCGCCACCGGCATCGCGCGGCTGCAGGAGCTCGACGGCGCCGAGCCGCTGGACGCGATCGTCAACCTGGCCGGCGCACCCATCGCCGACCGCCCCTGGACCCAGGCGCGGCGCGCCCTGCTCTGGAGCAGCCGGGTCGACCTCACCCGCACCCTGGTCGACTGGATCGGTGCGCAGCCGGTGCCGCCGCGGGTGCTGCTGTCGGGTTCCGCCGTCGGCTGGTACGGCGACCGCGGCGACCAGCCCCTCGATGAGGACA
>JAKONS010000101.1 GCA_022701845.1 Burkholderiaceae bacterium | reverse complement strand
AATCGGGTCGGGAGGCAGCGGGTCATTTCTTGTCGTCCGGTTTGCCGCGCAGCAGCGATTCGGGATGGCGTTCGAGGTAGTCGGTCAGCACCCGCACCGAGGTGGCGGTGCGGCCGAGCTCCTGCAGCGTCTGGCGCAGGTCGCTCTGCAGCGGCGCATCGGCGGCCAGGGTCTTGTTGGCGTTGTCGATGGTCTTGCGCGCGTCCTTCATGGCGGCGGTCATCTCGGGCGCGACGTCGTTGTTGAGGGTGCGGGTGAGCTGCTCGGCGCCGGCCAGGGTCTTGTCGAGGCGGGCCAGGGTGGTGCGCACGTCGCGGCCGATCTCCTCGATCGGCACCTTGTTGACCTTCGACACGATGTCCTGCACCTGGGTCTGCAGTTCGTCGAGGCTGCCGCCCATGGTGGGCAGCTCGAGCGGGTTCTTCGCCAGGTCGATCTTCGCGGCCGGCGCCTTCGGGAAGAAGTCGAACGCCACATACAGCTGGCCGGTGAGCAGGTTGCCGTTGCGCAGCTGCGCGCGCAGACCCTTGCTGACCAGGAAGCGCAGCTGCTCCTCCTGGGTGTAGCGCGATTCCGGCGCCGCCTCGACGCCCTTGCGGCGCAGGCGGTCGGGGTAGACCTGGATCAGCACCGGCATGCGGAAATCGCGCTCGGCGCGCGAGAACTCGACGCCGATCGACTTCACCTCGCCGATCACCACGCCGCGGAAATCGACGGTGGCGCCGGGCTGCAGCCCGCGCAGCGACTGGTTGAAATACAGCAGCACGTTCTGCGACGGGCCGTCCGGGCTCTTCATGGCGGTCTGCTCGTCGCCGGCCAGCACGAAGGCGGTGTTCTCCTCGGCCACCGGGCCGTTGGCGTCTTCCGGCGCGCGGAAGGCGATGCCGCCCAGCAGGATCGAGGCAATGGATTGGGTGCGCAGGGTGACGCCCGAGGAATTGAGCTGCATGTCGATGCCGCTGGCATGCCAGAAGCGGGTGTTGGCGCCGACGAACTTGTCGTAGGGCGCGTTCACGAACACCCGCAGGGTGACGCCGCGGCCGTCGTCGTTGAGCTCGTACGAGGCGACCTGGCCGACGCGGATATGGCGGAAGTAGATCGGCGCGCCGATGTCGAGCGAGCCGATATCGGCCGACTGCAGCACGAACTGCTTGCCCGACGCGTCGCGGGTGACGATCGGCGGCACCTCCAGGCCCTCGAAGTTGCTCACGGTTTCCTCGTCGACGCCGGGGTCGGCGGCGATGTAGGCGCCCGACAGCAGCGTGCCCAGCCCGGAGATGCCCGAGGTGTCGAGCCGCGGCCGCACCACCCAGTAGCGGGTGTCCTTGGTGTTGAACCCGCGCGAATCCTTGCCGAGCTGCAGCACCACCTGCACCGTGGAGCGGTCGCGCGCCAGGCGGATGCTCTGCACCACGCCGATCTGCACGTTCTTGTAGCGCACCGCGGTCTTGCCGGCCTCCAGGCCCTCGGCCGACTTGAAGCTGACCTCGATCTCCGGGCCGCGGTCGACCAGGATCTTCACCACCAGGGTGATGCCGACCAGCGCGGCGATCACCGGAATCAGCCAGATCAGCGAGGGCAGCCAGTTGCGCCGCCGCGCCACGCGCGGTTCGGCCAGTTTGTCGGATTCGGTCATGTGTGTTGTTCCTTGCAATCCCAACTCAGCTTCGGATCGAAGCTGAGCGACGCCAGCATCGTGAGCACCACCACCGAGCCGAAGGCGGCGATGCCCAGCCCGGCGGTGATTTCGGCAAACCCCTGGATGCGCACCAGCCCGGCCAGCAGCGCCACCACGAACACGTCGAGCATCGACCAGCGGCCGATCACCTCGATCACGTGGTAGAGCCGGGCGCGCTCGGCACGCCGCCAGTCGCTGCGCCGCTGCGCGGTCACCAGCAGCAGCGCCAGCACCACCAGCTTGAACAGCGGCACCAGGAAACTGGCCACGAAGATGATCGCGGCGATGCCGTAGGAGCCGCTCAGCCAGAAGAAGATGATGCCGCTGAGGATGGTGTCCGACTGGGTGCCGAACAGCGAGCGGGTGATCATCACCGGCAGCAGGTTGGCCGGCAGGTACATCACGCAGGCGGCGATCAGCAGCGCCCAGGTGCGGTTCAGGCTGTCGGGCTTGCGGCGCCACAGCGTGGTGCCGCAGCGGGCGCAGGCCTCGCCCTCGTGGGCATCCTGCCAGGCGGTGCCGCAGCGGCGGCAGGGCAGCAGGCCCGACGACACCGCGGTGGGCACCGCCAGGGTCTCGTCCTGCGCGGCGATCATGTCCTCGGGCGCGACCGGCACCCAGCGGCGGGCGGACGCCGGCATCAGCGGGCCTCCTGGGGCTGCGGCTGCGGCTGCGGCTGCGGCGCGACCGCCGGCGGGGTGGCGCCGGCCTCCGGCGCGTCGCGCACCGGCTCCAGGTCGCGCTGCACCGCCATGTCCCAGAAGCCGCGCGGATCGAACGACAGCACCACCGTCAGCAGCACCGTCAGCGCCATGAAGGCCCACAGCGCCGGGCCGGGCAGCACCGTGGCCATGCCGGCCAGCTTCACCACCGCCACCAGCACGCCCAGCAGGAACACCTCGACCATGCCCCAGGGGCGCAGCGTCTGCATCGTCTGCACCAGGGCGACGAAGCCCGCCGGGCGCTGGCGGCGGTGCAGCGGCACCAGCAGCCACACCAGCGCCAGCATCTGCGCCAGCGGGAACACCAGGGTGGTGGCCAGCACCAGCAGCGCCACCAGGGAGCGGCCCTCGGCGAACAGCGCCACCACCGCGCCCACCAGCGTGGTCTGGCTGCGCAGGCCGCGCAGTTCGATCTCGACGATCGGGAACAGGTTGGCCACCGCGAACATCAGCAGGCTGGCGATCGACAGCGGCAGCAGGCGCTCGCGCTGGGAGCCCATGTGGCGATCGAGCTCGTGGCCGCAGCGCGGGCAGTGCGCCACCTCGCGCCGGCGCAGGGCCTTGCGGCGGTACACCGCATCGCAGCTCTCGCAGACGATGGCTTCGGGGACTTCGATCACGTTGGGGTGCGGCGGGCGGGCACGAAAGCGGGGAGGGCACCCATCATAGAGAGGGGTCGATGGCCGTGTGCAAGCGGCGGTAGCTTTGCCCGGAGCGCGCGGCGCCCGCCCCGGCGCAGGGTTCAGCCCAGCACCCCGGCGGCGTGCCGCTGCCAGAAGGCCGCGTCCGGCAGCGGCCCGCGGCCGGCGGCGGCGTTGTCGGCCATGTGCTCCGGCCGGCTGGTGCCGGGGATGGCGCAGGTCACCGCCGGATGGCCCAGGGTGAACTTCAGCAGCACCTGCGCCCAGCTGGTGCAGCCGATCTCCGCGGCCCAGCCGGGCAGCGGCTTCTCGCGCAGGCCGCGCAGCAGGCCGCCGCCGCCGAAGGGCTGGTTGACGATCACCGCCACGCCGCGGTCGGCGGCCAGCGGCAGCAGGCGCTGCTCGGCCTCGCGGTCGTCCAGCGCGTAGTTGATCTGCAGGAAATCCAGCGGCTCGGCGCGCAGCACCGCCTCCACTTCGGCGAAGGCCGACGCGGTGTAGTGGGTGATGCCCAGGTACCGGATGCGCCCGCGCGCCTTCCAGTCGCGCAGGGTGGCCAGCTGGGTGCGCCAGTCGACCAGGTTGTGCACCTGCATCAGGTCGA
>JAKONS010000071.1 GCA_022701845.1 Burkholderiaceae bacterium | reverse complement strand
GCAGGCGTTCGTAGTTCTCCAGCGCCAGCAGGCGCAGCGGCGCCAGGTACACGCCCGACTTGGCGGCCTGCAGCGCCAGCATCGCCTCGTGCGTCTTGCCGGAATTGGTCGGGCCGAGCAGGGCGATGATCTTGCGGCGCATGCCGGCGGCCGTCTGGAAGGTGTCGGGGAAACGCGCCAGGTTGATCGACTGCCGGGTGCGCTCGGCGGCGATGTCGGCGGTGCGCTGGCCGGCGGCGGCCTCGATGCGGTCGAGCACCAGTTCGAAGGCGATCGGCGCCAGCTCCTTCGGCCGCACCAGCGCGTCCCAGCAGTAGGGGCCGGTGTCGACGCCGCGATCGGCGGCGCGGCGCATCGCCTTCATGATGAACGCCGCCACCTCGCGCTGGAAGTCGTCGGCGGTGCGCTCGCTCAGGCGCGAGGCCAGCAGCGCCACCTGCTTGTACGGCGGCAGCTTGACCCAGCGGTTCACCTGCGAGAGCACCGCGTCGGCGGGGATCAGCGCGTATTCGAAGCGCTGGCCGTTGACCTCGACCTCGCCCTTGACGGTGAAGGCCACCGCGCTCTCGGTCTTGACGAGGGTGGCGTGGGCCCGCGCCAGCAGCGCGTTGAGTTGCTGGACCTGGGCGGCCAGCGCCTCTGCGGTGGGTTCCGGGGAAGTCGCGTGGTCGGGTGTCGAATGGGTAGTCACAGAGGGCGGAAGGGTAGGGGTGGCAGTGCGGGCCGCCGGTTCAGGAAGCCGGCGATGCTGCGAACGGTGCAGGCAGTGCAGGCCATCGAGGCGATGCGAAAAGGCCGCTAGAACCGCAGGGAAAGTGATGGATGGTAGTGCGCCCGGGGTTTCCCCTCAGCGCGGGCGTTATTCGTGAGGCTTCGCGCGAGCAGCCAGCCCGTCGGATGACAGGCGGCCGGGGCGGCGAGATCTCGCTTGAATCGACCCTTGCCGAATTTTCGGTGCTTCCAAGGTGCCTCGATGAGTTTTCCTTCCCAGCCTCCCTTGCATGCGCACATCCGCGCGACGCCCGACACGGCCGGCCATCCGCCCGCCGTGTCGGGTCCATCCACGCCGGCCACCCCGGCGGCGGAGGCGAATGGCCCGGCCTTGACCCAGCTGCCGCACGAGCTGCTGCAGATGATCGGTCGCCAGCTGCCGCCCGACAGCTACGGCGCCTTCATGGCCAGTTCCGGCCCCGCCTATGCGGCGCTGCACGACCCGGTGAGCCTGGCGGCACTCGAGCGCCGCACCGTCGAACAGGCGCGTGCGCATCTGGAAGATCTGGCCGTCGCCATGCCGCCGGCGCAGAAGCTCGACAGCGTGGTCGGCACCCTGGAATTCCTGACCCACTCCTGGAGCTTCCTGGCATCGCGGGCCGACACCCGGTCGGTGGCCCAGGGCCTGCTGGACAACTGCCTGAACGCGGCGATCGCCGTCGCATCGGCGCGTCGGCTGCCCGAGACCCACGGTCTCGACCGGCGTCTGACGATGGTGCAGTCGCTGATGACGCTGGCCCGCGCCATGCCGCGCGACCGCGACGCACCCTCGATCCGTCGGACGCGCGGCGCCGCCTGCTTGGCCGCCGATGCGATGGTGCTGGAGAGCGAGCCCGCCCGGCGGTCGGGGCGGCTGGCGATGCTGAGCGCGATGCTGGTGTCGGACCCGGAGATGCCGGGTGCGGTCGCCACCCTGGGCAAGCTCGCTTTCCAGGCCGCGCTCCTGCCGGCACACGAGCGGCGCGCGATCGTGGCCGAACTGATCGCCGAGGCCGAGCGCCTGCCGGAAACGGAAACCGGCCACATGCTGCCGTTCCTGCGCAAGCTGGTGTGAGGTTTCAGCCGGCCGTGCCGCTGCGCTCGGCCTGGTGGGCCCGGGCCATCGCGATCATGCTGTCGAAGCGGAAGTCGTAGCGCGGCGTGCCCGGCGGCGCCATGGTGGCGCCCCAGCCGGCTTCGGCATGGCGCCGGTCGATCCAGGCCGAGGCCAGGCCGGCAGCGTTGGCCGGCGCATGGTCGTGGAACAGGCTCTGGGCGGTGTGCAGCACCTCGGAGGCTTCCAGGCCCAAATCGCTTTTCAGGTGCTGCAGCAGGTAGTCGAAGTTGCGTGGGTCGGGTTTGTAGCTGCCGATGTCCTGCGCCGGATAGATGGCGTCGAACGCCACCTGCAGCCGCGCGTTCGAGGCACGGAACGACAGCCGGTCGACGTTCGACAGCACCACCAGCTTGAAATGCTGCTGCAGGTACTGCAGCGCTTCCACCGAATCGTCGAAGGCCGGCCAGTCGGGCACCGAGGCGCCGAAGACGTTCGCCTCTGCCAGGGTGCAGGGCACGCCCCATTCGGCGGCCAGGCGGCGGTACACGTTCGACAGGATCTCCGGGTACAGCATCGCCGGCGTCTGGGCCTCCTGGGCCGACTCGTGGCGGGCGAAGGCTTCCAGCGCCTCGTCGCGGCTTTTGCCGGGCGCGGCACGGGCCAGCAGCGGACGCAGCGCCTCGTGAATGCCGGTTTCCCAGTCGATCAGGGTGCCGTAGCAGTCGAAGGTCAATACGTTGAAGTCGGACAGTTTCATCGGGCGGTTTCCGGGTTGCAGACGTGTTCGATGGCGGCGCGCACCTGCTCGACCAGCAGGTCGACGTCGGCCTCGGTGTAGTTGAGCGACGGCGCGAAGCCCAGAATGTCGTCGCCGAAGGCGCGAAACACCAGGCCGTGGCGCAGAGCGTATTCGCCGATGCGCGGGCCCAGGCGCAGGGCCGGGTCGGGCCTGGCGCGGCTGGCCTTGTCGGCTACCAGTTCCACCGCACCCAGCAGGCCGCGCACCCGCACCTCGCCCACCTGCGGCAGGTCTTCCAGAGTTTTCAGCCGCTGCTCGAAATAGCGGCCCACCCGCTGGCCGTTGGCCAGCAGGCCGCCGTCCAGGTAGAGGTCGAGCACCGCGTTGGCGACCGCCGCGCTCACCGGGTGGCCGGCGTAGGTCTGGCCGTGGCCGAAGGGGGTGCCGTCTTCGCCGGCGGTGGCGATCGCCTGGTAGATCTCCTCGGTGACCAGGGTGGCGCTCATCGGCGCGTAGCCGGAGGTGAGGCCCTTGGCCAGCGTGAGCACGTCGGGGGTGATGCCGTCGGTCTCGCAGGCGAACATCGGCCCGGTGCGGCCGAAACCGGTGATCACCTCGTCGACGATCAGCAGGATGCCGAGCCGGGTGCAGGCCTCGCGCATCGCCCGCAGGAAACCCGCCGGCGGGATGATCACCCCGCCCGAACCCTGGATCGGCTCGCAGACGAAGGCAGCGACGTTGGCCGCGCCCAGTTCGGCCACCTTGGCCTCCAGCGCCTGCACCGTGGCGGCCAGCACCGCGGCCTCGTCCGGGCCGGCGGGGTGGCGGTAGGGGTAGGGCGAGGGCAGGTGGTGCTGCTCGGCGGTGGGCACGTCGAAATGGCGGTGGAACACCGGCAGCGCGGTCAGCCCGGCGCCGGTGCCGCTGGCGCCGTGGTAGCCGCGCTGCAGGCCGATGAAATGCCGGCGGCCCGGGCGGCCGGTGGCGTTGAAGTAGTAGCGCACCGTGCGGATGGCGGTATCGATCGCGTCGGACCCGCCCTGGCCGAACAGCACCCGGGTCAGGCCCGGCGGCGCCAGCGCCACCAGGCGACCGGCCAGGCGGATGGCGGGCTCGCTGGCGAAATGGAAATAGCCGGTGGCGTAGGGCAGTCGCTGCATCTGCTCGGTGGCCGCGCGCACCACCGACGCCTGGCCATAGCCCACGTTGACGCACCACAGGCCGGAGAACGCGTCCTGCACCCGGTGGCCCTCCATGTCGGTCAGGTGGATGCCGTCCGCGCTGCGCCAGACGGTGGCGCCGCGCGCCTCGTGCTGGCGCAGCGGCGCCACCGGGTGGATCCAGTGGTCGCGGTCGGTTTGCAGCAGGGCGGCGAGGTCGGGGTCGGTCATGCGGGGCTTTCGGTGGCGGGCGAGCCGGAGCTTAAAGACGCCACGGCGCTGCGGCCAGAGAGAAAACACAGGAAACGGTGGCAGGATGGTTCTACTTTTCTGTGGAATTTCTCGTTCATGCAACTCGCCGCCGCGCTGGCCCTCGACCCTCTCACGCTCGGCACCGTCGTCGCCGGTGGCGCCGGCCTGGCGCGCGAGATCGGCTGGGTGCAGGTGGTCGACCATCCGGATATCGACGCCTGGGTGGAGCACGGCCATCTGCTGCTGAGCACCGGCTACCACTGGCCGCGCGGCGGCGAGGCGGCGGCGACGCTAGTAGAGCGGCTGGCGGCCAAGGGCGCCTGCGGCGTGGTGCTGGCGGTGCCGCATTTCCTCGACCACTTCCCGCCCGAGAGCCTGCAGGCGGCCGAGCGCCTGGGGCTGCCGCTGATCGAGCTGCCCTGGGAGGTGCCGTTCAGCGGGGTGACCCAGGTGGTGCACCGGCA
>JAKONS010000066.1 GCA_022701845.1 Burkholderiaceae bacterium | reverse complement strand
GCAGCTGCAGCCGCGTTCTTGGCGCGGGACGGCAGCTTTTCCTTGATACGAGCCGACTTGCCGCTGCGGTCACGCAGGTAGTACAGCTTGGCGCGGCGGACATCGCCACGACGCTTGACTTCGATGGCGGCGATCAGCGGGCTGTAGGTCTGGAAGGTGCGTTCCACGCCTTCGCCGCTGGAGATCTTGCGCACGGTGAAGCCGCTGTTGAGGCCACGGTTGCGCTTGGCGATCACCACGCCTTCGAAAGCCTGAACCCGCTTGCGGGTGCCTTCGACGACGTTGACGCTGACGATGACGGTGTCGCCTGGGGCGAAAACCGGAATCGTCTTGGCCAGACGGGCGATTTCTTCCTTCTCGAGGATTTCGATCAGATTGCTCATGGTCTTTTGATGAAGCGTTCGACGCTTTTGACACATCCCGGATCGTGCACGGCTACACAAAAGGCGTTTGGCGAACGAGGCGCAACGCGGCCGGTAGAGGATCGGAGAGCCTTCGATTATATGCCGGTTTTGTTCGGCGGCAAAAGATCCGGCCGCAGCGCGGAGGTGAGCGACAAGCGCTGCTCGTGTCGCCACCGGTCGATGCGCCTGTGGTCGCCGGACATCAGCGTGGCCGGCACCGCCTGCCCCCGCCAGCTCTCGGGCCGGGTGTAGTGCGGGCAGTCGAGCAGGCCGTCGAGCGCGGGATTGAAGCTGTCCTGCTGGTGGCTGCCCTCGTCGTTGAGCACGCCGGGCTGCAGCCGCGCCACCGCGTCGAGCAGGGCCATGGCGGGAATCTCGCCGCCGGATAGAACGAAGTCGCCGAGGCTGATCTGGCGGTCGATGTAGGCGTCGATGAAGCGCTGGTCGATGCCCTCGTAGCGGCCGCAGACCAGCACCGCGCCGGCACTGGCCGACCAAGCCTCGACCACGTCGTGGGCCAGGCGATCGCCGAGCGGAGAGAACAGCACCGCCGGCGCCGGCGCTTCTTCTGCGCGGTGGGCACGGATCGCATCGAGACAGCGGGCCATCGGCTCGGCCATCATCACCATGCCGGGGCCGCCGCCGAACGGGCGGTCGTCGACCCGCCGGTAGTTGCCATCGGCATAGTCGCGCGGGTTCCACAGGCGCACCTGCAGCGGGCCTTCGTAGGCACGCCGCGTCACGCCGCTCGCCAGGAATGGCGCGAAGAGTTCGGGAAACAGCGTGACGACGTCGAAGCGCATGGCTCGGCAACGCTTCAATAGTCGGGTTGCCAATCGACCGAGATCAGGCGACCGGGCAGATCGACCTTGTCGACGAAGACCGACACGAAGGGAATCATGCGTTCCTGCGGCTTGTCGTCTTCCTGGTAGTCCAGCACCAGCACCGTCTGCGGGCCGGTGGACATCAGTTCGCGCACCGTTCCCAGCGCCACGCCCTCCCGGTTGACCACCGCCAGGCCGATCAGATCGACCCAGTAGTACTCGTCTTCGGCGGTGGAGGGAAAGCTCGACCTGGCGACGAACACCCGCGCGCCCTTGAGCGCTTCGGCGGCGGTCCGGTCGGGCACGTCCTGGGCGGTGGCGACGATGGCGTCGGAATGGTCCTTCGACTGCACGATGGCCAGCCGGTACACCGCACCGGCGCCCGGGCCGGTGACCGCGGGCGACTGGATGAACCAGCGCTTCGAGGAAAACAGGGCCTCCGGCGCCGCGCTGTACGGCAGCACGCGGAACCAGCCCTTGATGCCCCAGGCGTCGGCGATGCGGCCCACTTCCACCGCGTCAGCGGGCAACACGGCGGCTTCTAGTCCAGGCAGCATGGGGAGTCCGGGGTAAGGGAGGCGATCGGATGCGATCGGAGATCGATCCGAAAAGGGATCGGAAATGAAAAAGCCCCGCGGAAGTGACTCCGCGGGGCTCCGGCCGACTGCTTAGGCAGCTACCGCTTCGGCGGGCGCTGCAGCCAGGGTCTTCTGCGAGGTACGCAGCAGACGCTCGACGGTAGGCGAGACTTGCGCGCCCACGCCGACCCAGTAGCTCACGCGATCCTGCGCGACACGCAGGCCTTCTTCACCGCCACGGGCGCTGGGGTTGTAGAAACCCACACGCTCGATGAAACGGCCGTCGCGGCGCACGCGCTTGTCGGCGACGACGATGTTGAAGAACGGACGGCCCTTGGAGCCGCCGCGGGAAAGTCGAATGACGACCATGATTTATCCTTGGGTGGTTGGTTTGTCTCGTTGCGAAAATTCGCTGAAAAATAAGACAGACCAGTTTCTTGCGGCGTTGAGACACGCGACATGGCCACCCGGCCAGCGACACGCTGCAAAGCCTGCGATTATAGCTTTGTTTAATTCATGCACACCATACGCATCGCATCCGACGCAGACCTGCCCGCGATTACCGACATCTACGCGCATTACGTGCGCCACAGCACCGCCAGTTTCGAGACCGAGCCGCCCTCCGTCGCCGACATGACGGCGCGCCGCGCCGAAGTGCTGTCGCGCGCCCTGCCCTACCTGGTGCTGGAAGACACCGACGGCACGGTCGCCGGCTATGCGTACTGCAACTGGTTCAAGCCGCGCCCCGCCTACCGCTTCTCGGCCGAGAACTCGATCTATCTGGCGCCTGGCGCCGTCGGCGGCGGCCGCGGCCGCGCCTTGCTCGATGCCCTGTGCGAGGCCGCCGCCACCGCGGGCGTGCGGCAGGTCATCGCCGTCATCGGCGGCGCCGACAACCACGCCTCGATCCGCCTGCACCGCGCCGCCGGCTTCGTGGATGCCGGTGTGCTGAAGTCGGCCGGCTGGAAATTCGACCAGTGGCTGGACGTGGTGCTGATGCAGAAAACCCTCGGCGCCGGCGACGGCAGCGCACCGGAATGAAGGGCGACAGGAACAAGACCCTGGCCGCCTGGCTGGCCTTCCTCGGCGGACCGCTCGGCCTGCACCGGTTCTACCTGGGCGGGCTGCGCGATACCTTGGGCTGGCTGCTGCCGATACCGACAGCGCTCGGCCTCTACGGCCTGCGGCGGGCAGAGTCGATCGGTCTCGACGATCCGGTGAGCTGGGTCTTGATACCGATGCTGGGCTGCATCATCGCCGGCACCTCGCTGACGGCCATCGTCTACGGGCTGACGCTGCCGCAGAAATGGAACGCGCGCCACAACCGGAATTCGGCACCCGACGCGCCCGCCGGCAGCACCCATTGGCTCACCATCTTCGCGGTGGCTGGCGCCCTGTTCGTGGGCACCGCGGTACTCATGGCCAGCCTTGCCTTCGGCTTCGAGCACTATTTCACCTACATGCTTGACGCCGCCCGGGCCGGCCCCGCCTGACCGGCCAAGCGCCCGGTCCGGATCAGAACAGCGCGGTGCTGATCCAGTAGGCGATCGCGGCCACCACCGCCGCTGCCGGAATCGTGAGGATCCAGGCCCAGACGATGTTGCCTGCCACGCCCCAGCGAACCGCGCTAGCGCGCTGGGTGGAACCCACGCCGACGATGGCGCCGGTGATGGTGTGCGTGGTCGACACCGGTATTCCCATCAGCGTCGCCACGAACAGCGTCACCGCGCCGCCGGTCTCGGCGCAGAAGCCGCCGACCGGCTTCAATTTCGTGATCTTCTGGCCCATCGTCTTCACGATGCGCCATCCGCCGAACATGGTGCCGAGCGCGATCGCGGCATAGCAGCAGACGATGGTCCAGGTAGGCGGCGCGGCATCGGCGGCGGTGGCGTGGCCGGTGGCGATCAGCAGCATCCAGATGATGCCGATGGTTTTCTGCGCATCGTTGCCGCCGTGGCCCAGGCTGTAGGCACCGGCCGATACCAGCTGCAGCCGCCGGAACCAGCGGTCGACCCGCGACGGTGTCGAGCGTCGGAATATCCAGGCCACCGCCACCATCATCAGCGAGCCCAGCAGGAAACCCAGCAGCGGCGACACGAAGATGAACAGCACCGTGCGCCAGATGCCCTCGAACACCAACGCGCCGGTGCCTGCCTTGGCCATCACCGCACCCACGATGCCGCCGATCAGCGCATGCGACGAACTGCTCGGGATGCCGTAGTGCCAGGTGATGATGTTCCAGGTAATGGCGCCGATGAGCGCGCCGAACACCACATGGATGTCGACCACGCCCGGCATCGCGATGCCCTTGCCCACCGTGGCCGCCACGCTCAGGTGGAAGACACCGATCGCGACCAGATTGAAGAACGCCGCGAACACCACCGCCTG
>JAKONS010000060.1 GCA_022701845.1 Burkholderiaceae bacterium | reverse complement strand
CGTTGCCTTCGATGTACGGGCTCCACGGCTTGGCCTTGATCGGCGCCGGGGTCTTCCACACCACGTTGAACTGGCCGTCGGCCTTGATCTCGCCGATGAACACCGGCTTGTGCAGGTGGTGGTTCTTCTCGTCCATCTTGATGGTGAAGCCGTCCGGCGCCTTGAAGGTCTGGCCGGCCATCGCGGCGATGACCTTGTCGGTGTCGGTCGACTTGGCCTTCTCCACCGCCTGCTTCCACATGTACATGCCGACGTAGGTGGCTTCCATCGGATCGTTGGTCAGCGGCTTGTCCATCTGGCCGGGGATCTTCTTGGCCTTGGCGTAGTCGCTCCAGGACTTGATGAAGGCGGTGTTGGTCGGGTTCTTGACCGACATGAAGTAGTTCCAGGCGGCCAGGTGGCCGACCAGCGGCTTGGTGTCGACACCACGCAGCTCTTCCTCGCCGACCGAGAAGGCGACGACCGGCACGTCCTTGGCCTTCAGGCCGGCATTGCCCAGTTCCTTGTAGAACGGCACGTTGGAGTCGCCGTTGATGGTGGAGATGACCGCGGTCTTGCCGCCCTGCGAGAACTTCTTGATGTCGGCGACGATGGTCTGGTAGTCGCTGTGGCCGAACGGGGTGTATTTCTCGTCGATGTCGCTGTCCTTGATGCCCTTGCTCTTGAGGAAGGCACGCAGGATCTTGTTGGTGGTGCGCGGGTACACATAGTCGGTGCCCAGCAGCACGAAGCGCTTGGCGCCGCCGCCGTCCTTGCTCATCAGGTATTCGACCGCCGGAATCGCCTGCTGGTTGGGCGCCGCGCCGGTGTAGAACACGTTCTTGCTGAGCTCTTCGCCTTCGTACTGCACCGGGTAGAACAGCAGGCCGTTCATTTCCTCGACCACCGGCAGCACCGACTTGCGCGACACCGAGGTCCAGCAGCCGAAGATGACCGAGACCTTGTCCTGGCCGAGCAGCTGCTTGGTCTTCTCGGCGAACAGCGGCCAGTTGGAGGCCGGGTCGACGATGACCGGCTCGAGCTGCTTGCCCATCACGCCGCCCTTGGCGTTGATCTCGGCGATGGTCATCAGCGCCACGTCCTTCAACGCGGTCTCGGAGATGGCCATGGTGCCCGACAGGCTGTGCAGGATGCCGACCTTGATGGTGTCGGCGGCGAACGCCGGGACAGCGCCCGCGACGACGAGTGCGGCGCTGAGGGCCTTGAGGGTGAAGCGACGATGCATGGACTCTCTCTCCGGTAAATGATGGGTGCCTGACAGGGACCGATGCTAGGCAGCCCACCCGCGGGGGCCAATACGCCGGGTGGCGTATGCGGCGCTGCAGCATGGCCGCTCCGACGAGCTGCGCGGAATGCCCGGAGATCGCATGCAACCACCATGAGTGAGGAACCACTGCCGGTCACCGTCGCCTACAGCGCCAGGGGCATCGGCTGACACGGCGCAGCCTGGGCGCGCGTGCAGCATGCAGCCTTCATAACTTCACGAAGGAGCCAACCATGCATGCCGCCATGTCGCAACAGGAACAGCAAAAACCGAAGGCCGGACCGGCCAGCGGAGGCTTGCCGATCGCCCGCGACGCCACCCACCGCGTCGATCCGCGCCATGTGCCCACCAGCCCTGCCGACACCTCCGCCCATCTGGGAGATGTCGACGCGCGTCAAGAGGCGCCGACCGGGCGCTGACCCCGGCGGCGCTTGCGCACCCTCGCCTCCCCCCGCCCCGCTTATCGATCGGGTAGCGGCGCATCCGGCGTCAGATCCTGCGCCAGCCGATAGGCCTCGGTGAAGATACGGGTCCACATCGCCAGCTTCTCGGCCTCGACCAACGAGTCGGTATAGATGTCGGTGGGCTGCCACTGACGCAGGTCGGTGCTGAAGTGCACATGGCGCCGATCGACCGGATTGCGTGCCACCGCCACCTCCTGCATGCCACGGCCTCCTGTGCCGCCGGTGTCGGGATCCAACAGGAACGCCTTGCGCGGGACCGACAGGAAATGCTGGCCCCGCGGGTACACCACCGCTCCCATCGCGAACGGAACTCCGGGCGGACTGCCGTCGGGGGCGTTCACCTGCGTCGCGCAGGGAAAGGTGGTGAGCAGATCGGCCGCCTGACCGAAACGAACCATCCCGAGCGAGAGGCCCGAGCGGTCCGCTGCCGGACGATCCGGTGCCAGCTGCGGTAGCCGCGCGAAACGGTCAGCCTCGAACGCGCGCAGCGCCTGCAGGGCCTGCGCTCGATTGCCGATGCGCGGCGCGACCGGAACCGCCGGCTGCATCAACGGCACGCCGGTGGGGGCGGCACGCTCGGTTTCGGGCATGCGCGGCGGCTGCCACACCGCGATGTCGGTACCGTGGTCGTCGGGCAGGCGCGAGCGTTCACCAAGCGGTTCTGCGAACAGGTCGGCGAATGCCGGTGCCGGCAGCCGCGCGGCCACCGGCGGCGCCCTGCGCTGCGGATCGGCTTGCGCTGCCGTTCGTACGGTGTCGGGGAACTCGGCGATCTCGGTGGTCTCGGCGGTCTGCGGTGTGTCTGGCCGGGGATTGAGCGGCAGGTCGAGCAGCCGCCGCAGGTCCTCGCTGATCTCGAATTCGAGGCCCGGCGGCCGGTCGGTCTCGGGCAGCGGTACCGGTACGCCGCGGTTCTCGACGGCGGCGGCGAGCAGACCGAGCGGGTTGGGCTGCACCTGGGTGGCGATGTGGCGAAGGAATTGCTGCATGGGCATGGGCCGCGAATCGGATCGCGGCGTTGGTGAAGGGAAAGGATGCGTCGCCGGCTACTGCGGAATCGAGCGGGTGAAGGCCTCGCGGAAGATGCGTGTCCACATCGCATGCTTGGCGGCCTCGACGGTGTCGTCGGTGTAGATGCCGGTGGGCTGGGCCGGCATGCGCTGGGCGGCGACCGACACCCGCCCGGTCGCCGGATCGCGCCGCACGATGACCTCGCGGTCGTCGTGCGTCGCTCTGCGCACCGTCGAGAACGGCGCCTCGCCGTCCGGGTACTCCGGCACATCGGTGTAGCGCACGGCACCCGAGGTGAGCATGGTGAGCGGCTCGCGGGACGGCACCTGCCGCACCTTCAACGCGCAGGGAAAGGTCCACGCCAGGGTGTCGAGATCCTGGAAATCGACCAGGCCCATGCTGAGCCGGCCCGCGTCTTCCAGGGTGCCGCCGGCGTACTGCCACAGCCGGGTGCGCCAGGTCGCCTCGAATGCGCGCAGCGTCTGCAGGGCCCGGGCCTGCTCGCCGACGGGGGCCGGCGCATCGGC
>JAKONS010000056.1 GCA_022701845.1 Burkholderiaceae bacterium | reverse complement strand
TTCTTCATCCTGGCGGCCGAGCTGATGAGCGGCGGCTCGCTGACCGAGGTGCTGCTGCGCTTCGCCGGCCAGTTCGTCGGCCACAAGCGCGGCGGGCTGGGCTACACGAACGTGGTGGCGCTCACCTTCTTCTCGGGCATTTCGGGCTCGGCGCTGGCCGACGCGGCCGGGCCCGGCTCGATGCTGATCCGCATGATGGACAAGGCGGGCTACGACCGCTCCTATGCCGCCGCGCTCACCGCCTCGACCGCGATCGTCGGGCCGATCATCCCGCCCTCGATCATCATGATCATTTATGCGCTGCAGGACGATTCGGTCTCGGTCGGCGCGCTGTTCGCCGCCGGCATCCTGCCCGGGTTGTTGATCGCCGCGGCGATGTGCGTGGTCAATTTCCATGTCTCGAAGAAGCGCAACTACAAGGGCGACGGCCGGCTGCCGCCGCTGCGCGAGGTGCTGCTCACCACCTGGAAAGCGATCCCCGCGATCCTGCTGCCGGTGGTGATCCTGGGCGGCATGCGCGCCGGCTGGTTCACCCCCACCGAGGCCTCGGTGGTGGCGGTGTTCTATGCGCTGCTGTGCGGCAAGTACGTCTACCGCACGCTGGCGTGGAAGGCGGTGCCGGACATCCTGGCGCGCTCGGCCCTGCTGTCGGCTTCGGTGCTGATCATCATCGGCCTGTCGGCCGCCTTCGCCTGGGTGCTCACCATCGAGGGCGTGCCGCAGCAGATGGCCGACTGGCTGGTCGGCATGAACCTCACCCCGTGGATGTTCCTGATCGCGGTGAACGTGTTCCTGCTGCTGTTCGGCATCTTCATCGAGCCGCTGCCGGGGGTGATGGTGCTGGCGCCGATCCTGGCGCCGGTGGCGCTGAAGCTGGGCGTCGACCCGACCCATTTCGCGATGATCGTCATCTTCAACCTGACGCTGGGCATGATCACGCCGCCGGTGGGCGGGCTGCTGTTCGTCACCTGCAACGTCTCGAAGGTGCCGATGGGCGCGCTGGTGCGCGAGCTGGTGCCCTTCCTCTGGGCGCACGGCGTGGTGCTGGTGGTGCTGACCTTCGTGCCGGCGCTCAGCACCTGGCTGCCGCGGGCGTGGGGCTTCATCAAGTAGCGCTTTTTTCCGTCGGCACGCCCGCGATGGCCCCGCGCGGTCAGGCCACGTGGGCGGCAAAACCCTCCCGGCCGGCGGCCAGGTCGTCGCGCAGCACCAGCGAGGGCAGCAGGTAGTCGCCTGCGTTCTGCCGCCGGAACGCGATCGGCGCGTCGCGAAACAGGCCGTCCAGCCGCTCGCCCAGCCCGCGGCAGAGGGTGTCGAACGCGGGCGCGTCGACCTTGCCGGTGCGGTAGACCACCACCGGCGGCATCACCGCGAAGCCCGGATAGAACAGCACGCCGTGGTGGATCGGGAACAGGATGTCGTCCATCGGCCCGTTGACGCCGCGCGCGGAATAGTGTGATTGCCAGCCGCCGGCGGTCACCACCACCATGGCGCGCTTGCCCGCCATCGCGCCCTCGCCGAACCGGTCGCCCCAGCGGGTGTCCGAATGCTCGCCCACGCCGTATGCGAAACCGCAGGCATAGACCCGGTCGACCCAGCCCTTCAGGATGGCCGGCATCGAATACCACCACAGCGGAAACTGCAGCACCACCGCGTCGGCCCAGCGCAGCTTTTCCTGCTCGGCGGCGATGTCGGGGCTCTGGCGGCCGGTGGCGTAGGCGTGCTGCGAATCCTGCGACGGCAGGAAGCGGTCGCCCGCGGCGCCGTCGAGGCTGTCGTCGGCATCGACCGCGCATTTCCAGCGCATCGCATACAGGTCGGACACCTGCACCGCGTGGCCGGCGGCCTGCAGATGGGCGACGGCGAAGTTCTTGAGCGAGGCGTTCAGCGAACGCGCTTCCGGATGGGCATAGACGATGAGGATGTTCATGCGGTGCAGCTTAGGATCGGCCTCGCCATATCGGAAATGAATTCCTGAAATTGCAGGTATTGCCATGATCGATTCCTCAGCGCTCCGCCACCTGGACCTGAACCTGCTGCTGACCCTCGACGTGCTGCTGGCAGAACACAACGTGACCCGCGCGGCCCGCCGGCTGCATCTGTCGCAGCCGGCGGTCAGCGTGCACCTGGCCCGGTTGCGCGAGGCGTTCGGCGATCCGCTGCTGCTGCCGGGGCCGCGCGGCATGCGTCCCACCGCCCGCGCCGACGCGCTGCGCGCACCGCTGCATGCGGCGTTAGAGACGCTGCGCAGCGCTGTGGCGCAGCCGCCGGCCTTCGAGCCTGCCCGGGCCGTGCAGACCTGGCGCGTGGCAGCGTCCGACTATGCGGAATCCGCGGTGCTGCTGCCGGCCATCGCCGGGCTGCGCCGCAGCGCGCCCGGCACCCGGCTGGCGGTGCTGCAGACCGAACCGGCGCATATCGCCCGCCTAGCCGAACGCGGCGAGTTCGACCTGGCGCTGCACACCGCCGCGGATGCACCCGAGGGCCTGCACCGCCGCACGCTGTTCGCCGAGCGCTATCTGCTGGCCGGACGCGCCGACCATCCGGGGCTACGGCGCAAGCCGACGCTGGCGGCGTTTTGTGCGCTGGAGCAGGTGATCGTGTCGCCCGACGGCGGCGGGTTCAGTGGGCCGACCGACCATGCGCTGTCGGCGCTCGGGCTGCAGCGGCGGGTGGTGCTGTCGGTGCCGCATTTCCTGTTCGTGGTCGATGTGTTGCTGGGCAGCGATCTGGTGGCGCTGCTGCCTGAGCGGATTGCGCGTGCGCGGGTGGGGTTGCGGGTGGTGGCGCCGCCGGTGGAGGTGCCGGGCTACGAGCTGGCGATGCTGTGGCACGAGCGGGTGCACCGCGATCCGGCGCATTGCTGGTTGCGCGAGTTTATTGTGGGGCGGGTTTGTTAGGGCTGGTTGCTGCTTTGGGTGGTGGGTGGGTGGGTGGGTGGGTCATTGTTGATATTCGGCTATTGTTTTTTTGCCTTCGGCTGGGGTTTTGGATTGGGGGGCTGGTTTATTTTTTTTCTCCCTGTTGGGAGAGGGGAGCTGGGGGCTTGCGCGCCCCCAGACCCGCGGTAACTTTCTTTTTCGCAAAAAAAGAAACTCACGAAAGAAAATTGCTAGGGGACGAGCTGAACGCT
>JAKONS010000054.1 GCA_022701845.1 Burkholderiaceae bacterium | reverse complement strand
GGCCGGGTGGCCCAGCTGATGGCGCTGGCGGCGCCGGCGCTGGCGTGGCTGGTGTGGCCGGTGCGCAGCCTGCGGGTGCACCGGCTGCGCACGGTGGCGGTGTGCCTGTGGGCGATGGTGTTCGCGGTCGACGGCATCGTGCGCGCCTACCTGCTGGAGGCCTACCAGGCGGCACCCGACAGCTCGGTGGTGATCGGCGCGGCGGCCAACACCAATGCGCGCGAGAGCGCGGAGTACCTGTCGATGCACTGGCGCACGCTGGTGGCGTGGTCGGGGGTGCTGGCGGCCGCCGCGGCGGTATTCCTGCGTACCGCGCCGCGTGGCGCGCGGGCGGGTATGGCGGGCGTGCCGGGTGCGCAGGACGCGGGCGCGGCGGCGCAGGCAGGCATGCGGCCGCGGTGGTCGCGCGGGTCGGTGGCGGTGCTGGCGCTGTGCCTGCTGGCCGGCAGCGTCGGCTTCGCGAGCAAGTCGTGGCGCCGGCTGCATCCGGTGCTGTTCTGGACCCAGTGGAGCCAGCAGGTGGGCAGCCTGCGCGCCGGCTGGGCCGACCAGCAACGCCAGCGCGACGCCGCGCTGCAGCGCGCCCGCGCGGCGTCGCCGACGCTGGTGCAGGCCGGGCCGTCGACCATCGTGCTGGTGCTCACCGACAGCATCAACCGCGACAACATGGGCCTCTACGGCTACCGCCGCGCCACCACGCCGCGGCTGCAGGCCCACAAGGCGCAGCTGCAGGAGCAGATGCTGGTGATGCGCCATGCCTGGTCGGTCGACGCCAGCACCCTGCCGTCGGTGCACAACATCCTGCGCTTCGGCGAGCCCGACGAGCGCGACCCGCATCATGTGCTGGCCCTGGCGCGCGCCGCCGGCTACAAGACCTGGTGGATGAGCAACCACGACGACATCGGCATCGAGCAGCAGCACGCGCGCATGGCCGACGTGGTGGAGATCGTCAACCGCACGCCCGGCCGGGCCGGCGCCTCGCTCGACGGCGAACTGCTCGACTGCCTGCAGGAAGCACTGGAGGACCCGACCGAGCGCAAGCTGATCGTGGTGCATTTCCTGGGCGCGCATCCGCACTACAACCTGCGCTTCCCGCCCGGCGCCAACCCGTTCGACGACACCGTCGACGGCGTGGAGACCGAGCTGGAGGAGCGCGGCCGCTCGGCCTGGGTGCGCCGCTTCCGGCAGGAGTACGACGCGGCCATCCTGTATGCCGACTTCGTGGTGTCGCAGACGCTGCAGCTGGCGCGCACCGTGGGCCGGCCCGACGGCTACCGGGCCTGGATGTTCCTGTCGGACCACGGCCAGGAGGTGGGCCACAACGGCAACCACGCCGGCCACAGCCCGCAGACCGCCTCCGGCTACCGGATACCCGCCCTGGTCTGGAGCAACCGGCCGCGCGCGCCGCAGGAGGACGCGGCGGCCATCGAGGCCCGGCCGTTTCGCACCGACTGGGCCGCCTGGACCATCGCCGACCTGGCGCGCCTGCGCTGGACCGGCGACGCCACCGAGCGCGACGCGCTGCGCCCCGGCTACCGCTGGCAGGACCCGGTGCTGCCGGTGCCGGTGGCGTCGTTTCGCGAGTGAGGGCGCCGGCCATCCCGGACAATCCCGCCGATGCGTGTACTGCTCGTTGAAGACGATCCCGCCCTGCGCCTGGGCATCGCCCGGGTGCTGCAGGGCGAAGGCTGGCAGGTCGATGTGGCGACCGACGGCGAACTGGCGCTCACCGCCACCGCGCTGGCGCCCTACGACGCGGCGGTGCTCGACCTGGGCCTGCCGCGGCGGGACGGCTTCGAAGTGCTGCGGCGCTGGCGTGAGGCCCGGCTCGACCTGGCGGTGCTGATCCTCACCGCGCGCGACGAGTTGTCGAACCGGGTGCGCGGCCTGAACGACGGCGCCGACGATTTCCTGGCCAAGCCCTTCGAATCCGAGGAACTGGTGGCCCGGCTGCGCGCCATCACCCGGCGCCGCCGCAAGGGCACGACCAACCTGCTGACGCTGGGCGCGCTGTCGTTCAACACCGACAGCCGCGAGCTGCGGCGCGGCGAGGAACGCATCGCGCTCAGTCCGCGCGAGGCGGCGCTGGTCGAGCTGCTGATGGCCTCGCCCGGCACCGCGGTGCCCAAGGCCCGCATCATCTCGGCGATGTCGAGCTGGGAGACCAACTTCAGCGCCAACGCGGTCGAGATCTATGTGCTGAAGCTGCGCCGCAAGCTGGTCGATTGCGGCGTCGGCATCGTCACCGTGCGCGGCGTGGGCTACGCGATGGAGCCGGCATGACCGCGGCCGGCGCGCCCGGGCGTTTCAGCCTGCGCAGCAAGCTGCTGACGCCGCTGCTGTGGCTGTGGGTGGTGTCGGCGGTGGCCGCCGCCCTGACCGCCTTCTGGCTCACCGGCCGCTCGGCCGAGGTGGCCTTCGACCGGGTGCTCAAGGACGACGCGCTGGCGCTGGGTGCGCAGATCCGCTGGGAGGCCGGCGCGCCGCGTTTCCTGGCCGATTCGCGCACCGCCTCGTCGCTGGTCTACGACTCCTTCGCGCCCTCGCATTTCACCGTGCGCACCGACGACGGCGGGCTGCTGGCGGGCAATGCCGAGCTGGAGCTGCCGGGCGCCGGGGTGGCCGGCCGGCAGCAGCGCGGCGAGGCGGTGTTCTACGACGAGAACACGCCCTGGGGCCTGCTGCGCATGGTGGCGTTGCGCGTCGCCCGGCCGGGGCAGGCCGCGGGCGTGTGGGTGGTGGTGGGCGAGTCGCTGGCCAAGCGGCGCCTGCTGACCGACGAGCTGGCCGCGGCGATCTTCCTGCCGGCCGCGGCGCTCGGCTTCGTCATCCTGCCGCTGATCTGGCTGGGCGTGCGCGCCGGGCTGGCGCCGGCCCAGGCGATCAGCGCGGCGATCGAGCGGCGCGGCATCGACGACCTGTCGCCGCTGCCGCTCGACGGCGTGCCCGACGAGCTGCGCGGCATGGTGCGCCACACCAACGACCTGCTGGCCCGGCTCGACACCGCGGTGGCGCACGAGCGCCGCTTCATCTCCGACGCGGCGCACCAGCTGCGCACGCCGATGGCCGGCATCAAGCTGCTGGTCGAGGACCTGCGCCGGGTGTACCGCGCCGACCCGGCGCAGCCGCCCGACGCCGAGGTGCTCGACACCCTGCACGCCACCGCCACCCGCGCCACCCGGCTGGTGCGCCAGCTGCTGGCGCTGGCCGGCGCCACCGCCGCCGGCGGCCCGCCGACCGAGCCCTGCGCACTGGCGCCGCTGCTGCTGCAGACGATCGAGCGGCTGGAGCCGGCGGCCGCCGCCGCCGGCAAGACGCTGGCCGCCGGTGCCGGCCTGCGCGCCCGGCCCGAGGCGCAGGTGCGGGCGCTGCCGCTGCTGCTGGAGGAGGCGGTGGGCAACATCGTCGACAACGCGCTGCGCTACGGCGGCCGGGCGGTCGGGATCGACATCGCGCCGATCGACCCGGCAGGGGCCGACGCCGCCGACGACACTGGCGAAACCGGCGCCGGCTGGGACATCACCGTGAGCGACGACGGCCCCGGCCTCGACGACGACACCCGCCGGCAGATGCTGTCGCCCTTCTGGCGCGCGCCCGATGCCGCGGCCGAGGGCTCCGGCCTGGGCCTGCCGATCGCCGAGAAGGCGCTGCGGCAGATGGGCGGGTCGCTGCAGGTCCTGCCACCCGCGGCCGGCGGCGGCACCCGGGTGCGGCTGCGGCTCTTCGCCTGATCCGCCGGCCGCCGATGCGGCCGATCCCCGCCATAGCTTTTCCATTGCCGGGCATTAAGCCGATGTGAAGGTTGGCCGTTCGAGACTCCGCTCCCCAGGAGTTCTTGCATGGTCCGATCCCGCTTCGTTCGCCCCGCGCCGTGCCGCGCGGCAGCCGTCCTCGCCGCCGCGG
>JAKONS010000030.1 GCA_022701845.1 Burkholderiaceae bacterium | reverse complement strand
TCGCGGCTGTGGTTCTGCTGCACGTGGTATTCGGTGCCGCGGCGCAGGCCGGAGGCTTCCAGCACCCGCTCCAGGATCAGCTCGCCCCAGTTGCCCTGCGTCTTGGTGCTGCCCTTGAGCGCGTTGGTCAGGCTGCGCGCCTCCTCGCCCAGCAGCTTGTTCAGGTCGAGCAGCTGGCTCACCTGCTGCGACAGCGCCGAGCGCTGCTTGCCCTCGGCGTCGTAGAACTGCTCGACCTTGCCCTGGAAATCGGCCAGCCGGGTGCGCAGCGGGTCGAGCAGGTTGCCGAGGCTGGCCTGGTTCTGCTCGGCGAAGCGTTTGCTCTTCTCCTCGAGGATGTCGTTGGCGAGCGTCTGGAACTGGTGGCCCAGCGCCTCGCGCGCATCGCGCAGCAAGGCCAGCTTTTCGGCCGACTGGCTGCGCTCGGCGGCCAGTTGGGCGTCGAGCGTGGCCAGCCGGGCGCGGGCGTCCGACAGGTCGTCGGTGAGCGACAGCGCACGCGCGGTGGCGTCGTCGAGCGCCTGCCGCAGCGGCTCGCGCTCCTGCATCAGGCCGCGCGCGCGCTCGGTGGCGGTGGCCAGCGCCGCCATGCCGGCCGCCCGTGCGCCCCACCAGCCCACGGCCGCGCCGACCAGCAACGCGAGAAAGGCGACGACGACCTCGATCACGCCGCCACCCACGCCGCGCCCTCACCCGATGGCGGTCGACCGAAAGACAAACAGGGCATGCGCATGGCTAGAACCAGATGAAAGTGATGAGGGCGAAGAGCGGCAGCAGCACGGCGCAGGACCACACCATGTAGCCGAAGAAGCCCGGCATGGCCACGCCCCGGTGTTCGGCGATCGCCTTGACCATCAGGTTGGGCGCGTTGCCGATGTAGCTCAGCGCACCCATGAACACCGCGCCGGTGGAGATGGCGGCGAGCACCGGCGCCAGCGTCGTCATCAGGGTCTGCGGATCGCCGCCGGCGGTGTGGAAGAACACCAGATAGGTCGGCGCATTGTCGAGGAAGGCGCTGAGCAGTCCGGTGATCCAGAAATACATCGCCGGCGCCGGCGTGCCGTCGGCGCGGGTCACCGCCGCCACCACCGCGCCGAAGGGGCCGTCGACACCGGCGCGCAGCATGGCGATCACCGGTGCGATGGTCAGGAAGATGGCGGCGAACAGCTTGGCCACCTCGGCCATCGGGCCCCAGCCGAAGCCGTTGGCGGCATGCACCGATTTCGGGGTGAGCGCGAGCGACAGCAGGGTGACCGCCACCAGCCCCGCGTCGCGCAGCGCCGCCGCCAGGCTGACCGGCGTGCCGGCCACGTCGAACACCGGAGCGCTCTTCCAGAAGCCGCTCATCAGCACCAGCCCGATCACCGCGAGCAGCAGCGGCAGGTTGACCAGCCCCTCCAGCCCGACGCTGTGGGTGTCGCGGGTGGGGTCGCGCAGGGTGTGGCCGTCGCGGCGGTAGAACCAACGGTCGACCGCATGGAACACCGCCAGCAGCGCGCCGACCAGGAACAGGGTTTCACCCAGGATGTTGCGCAGCATCCAGAAGAAGTCGACGCCCTGCAGAAAGCCCAGGAACAGCGGCGGATCGCCCAGCGGCGTGAGCGCGCCGCCGGCATTGGCGACGATGAAGATGAAGAACACCACCACATGCGCCTGCCGCGGCCGGTCGTCGTTGGCGCGCAGCAGCGGGCGCAGCAGCAGCATCGCCGCGCCGGTGGTGCCCATGAAGCTCGCCAGCAGCGCACCGATGGCCAGCAGGCCGGTGTTGAGTGCCGGGCTGCCGTGCAGGTTGCCGCGCACGAAGATGCCGCCGGCCACGGTGAACAGCGCGGTGAGCAGCACGATGAAGGGCAGGTATTCCGCCAGCAGCGCATGCACAACCGTCTGCGCCATGGCGCCGCCGCCGAAAGTCGCCGCCCCCGGCAGCAGGAACGCCGCTGCCCACACCGCGGCGATCTTGCCGAAGTGGTGGTGCCAGAAGCCCGGCGCCAGCAGCGGCCAGACGGCGATCGACAGCAGCAGCCCGGCGAACGGTATCGCCCAGACCGCCGTGACCGCACCGCTGTCGAGGCCTGCCGCGTGGGCGCCGGCCGGCAGCGTCAGGGCCAGTGCGGGCGCGGCGAATCGGATGAGACCTGGCATGGGCGCGATCGGAGTGGCGAGCCTTCCATTTTCCCATCCCCGCCATCGCCGCGCGAGGCGGCCGAACCGATCCGGCAGAAGCGATCCGGCCGATCGAGGCGCTCAGGCCGGCGGCACCGGCTCCCGCTGGCGGTCGCGCACCGCCGCCTGCAGCGACGCCTCCCAGCGTTGCGCATATTCCAGCGCCACCACGAAGGTGTTCTCCTGCACCCGCAGCGTGGTGGCCAGGTCGCGGCCATAGCCGCCGGCCATCGAGAAGGCCAGCGGCAGCCGGCGCTGCCAGGCCCAGTCGAACACCCGCCGGTCGCGCGCCTCCAGTCCGTCGTAGGTGAGCTTCAGCCGCCCCAGGCGGTCGCCCTCGTGCGGGTCGGCGCCGGCCAGGTAGAAGACGAAATCGGCGTCGAAGCGGTCTTCCAGCGTGCCCAGCGCCTGCTCGAGCGCTGCCAGGTAGTCGGCGTCGCCGCAGCCGTCGGGCAGGTCGACGTCGAGGTCGCCCGGCTCCTTCTGGAAAGGAAAATTCTTCGCGCCGTGCAGCGACAGGGTGAACACGTCCGGGTCGCCGCGGAAGATGGCGGCGGTGCCGTTGCCCTGGTGCACGTCGCAGTCGATCACCGCCACCCGCAGCGGCGGCCGGCCGTTGCGGGCGTGTTCTGCCTGCAGCAGCCGCGCTGCCACTGCCACGTCGTTGAACACGCAGAAACCGCTGCCGGCCGCGCGCCCGGCGTGGTGGGTGCCGCCGGCCAGATTGGCGGCGATGCCGTGGGTGAGCGCACGGCGCGCGGCGGCGATGGTGGCGCCGACCGAGCGCCGCGCCCGCTCGGCCATCGCGACCGACCAGGGAAAGCCGATGTCGCGCTGGATCGCCGGGTCGAGGCTGCCGTCGGCCACCGCGCGGATATAGGCCGGTGTGTGGGCGAGTGCCAATTCGCCGTCGCTGGCGGTCGGGGCGGGGTGGATGTCGACCGCCGGGAAACGGTCGCGCAGCAGGTCGCGTAGCGCGCCGTACTTGGCCATCGGGAACCGGTGGTTGGGCGGCAGCGGCAGCACGAAACGTTCGGCATAAAAAGCTTGCATGGGGCGTTTATACGAATTGCACGGTGTCGATGCGAAGCGTAGGTTCGATAACCTGCCCCGAGGGAAATGTTGCGGCGCACAAAAATTGTTTGCAATCGCTAATGCACTGCCTATAATTTCGCATGTTGCAGTGCAACATGACCTGCACCGCCGCTTTCAGAGCAGGTTCTGCCCCTCATTTTCAACATCCCAGGAGATCGACCATGAATGCCACGCCAGAACAGCTGATCGCCGCCAACAAGGCCAGCGTCGAAACCATTTTCAGCCTGACCGCCAAGGCTTTCGAAGGCCTGGAAAAGCTGGTCGAACTCAACATGACCGCCTCGCGCGCCGCCCTGGCCGACGTGGCCGAGCACACCCAGGCCCTGATGGGCGCCAAGGATGCGCAGGAAATGCTGACGCTGCAGGCCAACGCCCTGCAGCCGATCGCCGAGAAGACCGCCGCCTATAGCCGCCATCTGTACGACATCGCCGCTGCCAGCAGCGCCGAAGTCGGCAAGGCCGTCGAAGGCAAGGCTGCCGACGCGCAGAAGACCATGTCCGGCATGGTGGACGCCGCCGCGCGCAACGCACCGGCCGGCTCCGAGACCGCCGTGGCCGTCATGAAGAGCGCCGTCGCCGCCGCCAACAACGTCGCCGATTCGATGCAGAAGGCGGTCAAGCAGGCCTCCGACATGATGGAAGCCAACTACACCGCGGTGTCCAACCAGGCGGTGAGCGCAGCCCGCAGCACCGGCGCCGCCACCTCCGCCGCGGCCCGCAAGCGCGGCTGAAGCCCGGGCGCCCCGCCCACCCCGAAAAAGCCCGGTTCGCCGGGCTTTTTTCATGTCCGGCCGCCATCGCATAATTGACGCATACGTCAATCGAGAACAGGAGACGACATGGACATCGCAGGCAAGGTTTTCATCGTCACCGGCGGCGCGTCGGGCCTCGGCGAAGGCGCGGCGCGCATGCTGGCGGAGGCCGGCGGCACGGTGGTGATCGCCGATCTGCAGCAGGACCGCGGGCAGGCGCTGGCCGGCGAGATCGGCGGCGCCTTCGTGCGCTGCGACGTGGCCCGCGAGGACGACGGGCAGGCGGTGGTGGCACGGGCGGTGGCGCTCGGCACGCTGGCCGGGCTGGTGAACTGCGCCGGCATCGCGCCGGCCGCCAAGACGGTCGGCAAGTCGGGCGCGCATGCGCTCGACGTGTTCGCCCGCACCGTCACCGTCAACCTGATCGGCACCTTCAACATGATCCGGCTGGCGGCCGACGCCATGGCGCGCAACGAGCGCCAGCCGGGCGGCGAGCGCGGCGTCATCGTGTCGACCGCCTCGGTGGCCGCCTACGACGGCCAGATCGGCCAGGCCGCCTATGCGGCATCGAAGGGCGGCGTGGTCGGCATGACGCTGCCGATCGCGCGCGACCTGGCCAGCCTGGGCATCCGCAACATGACGATCGCGCCCGGCATCTTCGGCACGCCGATGGTGTTCGCCATGCCGCAGGAGGTGCAGGACGCGCTCGGCGCCAGCGTGCCGTTTCCCTCGCGCCTGGGCACGCCGCAGGACTACGCCCGGCTGGTGCGCCACATCTTCGAGAACGAGATGCTCAACGGCGAGGTGATCCGCCTCGACGGCGCGATCCGCATGGCGCCGCGCTGAGCCGGCACCGGCCCGCTCAGGCCGGCGGCGGCGGCGGCGGCGGCGCCGCCAGCAGTTCGGCCACCAGCCGGCAGAAGGCGTCGAAATCGACCGGCTTGGCCATGTGCGCGTCGAAGCCGGCGCGCAGCACCCGCTCGGCATCGGCCTGGCGGCCGTAGCCGGTGAGCGCTATGGCCCGCACCCGCGCATGGGCGCCGGCGCGCACCGCGGCGATCAGCTCGAAGCCGTCCATCGCCGGCATGCCGATATCCGACACCAGCAGCGCATGCCCGCCGGCGGCCAGCAGCTCCAGGCCGCGCGCGCCGCTCTCGGCCGCATCGACCACCGCGCCCTCGCTCTCCAGCAGGGCGGCGAAGGGATACAGCACCTCGGGCATGTCGTCGATCAGCAGCACCTTCAGGCCCGCCAGCGCCGAGACGTCCGGCACCGGGCCGTCGGCCGGCCGGGCGCCCTGCGGCAGCAGCGGCAGCCACACGGTGAACACCGAACCCTGGTCGATGCCGGCGGATTCCACCGCCACCCGGCCGCCCTGCGCC
>JAKONS010000027.1 GCA_022701845.1 Burkholderiaceae bacterium | reverse complement strand
TCCGGAAAAGCATGTGCAGTACTTCTTGCTATCGCCAGCTCATCTGTCACGCTTGAAAAAGTCACAAATGGCAGATTGCCGAGGTTCATCACGTCGACTGAATCGGTTCCTATTGGGTGGGCCACTCAGGTTATTTACAAGTTGGACGCGCAAGCACAAATTTATCATCCTGCTCGGTGTCAAAAGATCAGGGAAGGATATCGAACACGCCGAATCCCATGCTCCGCAGCATTTAAATAAATAAAGGAGCTTTCGATAAATAATGAGCGCGTATCGTCATTCGGAAGTTTAATAAAAGTCCCATCGGCTGTCTTTCGCACGATTAATCTGGACCTGCTTCCGCACAGCGGCGCTTCCGTGACCACGTAGTCCTCGATTCTTCAGAAGTCAAGCACGCTGCGGCAACCCGTGACGGTTAGAGTCACAGGGTTTTCCCCGATGTCCAGGACAGCTGGGCATCGCCTCTGCATCCGCCACAGTTCCACTTCTCTTCCCCGTGTCCACCCCACACCCTCTCACCGCGGCCCAGGGCCGCAAGGCCGCGCTCGCGCTGGCCGTCGGCAGCTTCGGCATCGGTACCGGCGAATTCGCCATCATGGGTTTGCTGCCCGAAGTCGCACGCGACATCGGCGTCAGCATTCCGCAGGCCGGCCATGTCATCAGCACCTATGCGATCGGCGTGGTGGTGGGCGCGCCGGTGCTAGCGGTGCTCACCGCCGGCTGGCGCCAGCGGATGCTGCTGGTGGCGCTGATGCTGTTTTTCGCACTAGGCAATTTCGCCAGCGCGATGGCGCCGGGCTACGGCCCACTGGCCCTGCTGCGGCTGATCGCCGGGCTGCCGCACGGCACCTACTTCGGCGTGGCCGCGCTGGTGGCGGCGTCGCTGGCGCCGCCGGGCAAGCGGGCGCAGGCGGTGGCGCAGGTGATGCTGGGGCTGACCGCGGCGACAGTGGTGGGCGTGCCGCTGGCCGCCTGGCTGGGCCAGGCCTTCGGCTGGCGTGCGGCTTTTGCGCTGGTCGGCTGTATCGGCCTGCTGGCGGCGTTCCTGGCCTGGCGCTGGATTCCCGACCGGCCGCCGGCTGCAGGCGCCGGCGCGATGCGCGAACTGGGTGCGCTGGCGCGGCCGCAGGTGTGGATCACGCTGGGCATCGGCGCGATCGGCTTCGGCGGACTGTTCGCGGTGTTCAGCTATGTGAAGCCGACGCTGCTGGAGGTGGCGGGTGTGGCCGAATCGACGATTCCCTGGGCGCTGGCGGTGCTGGGCATGGGCATGGTGGTGGGCAACCTGGTCGGCGCGAAGCTGGTCGACCGGGCGCTGATGCCGGCCATCGGCGGCATCCTGGTGTGGTCGGCGGTGGTGCTGGGGCTGTTCTGTTTCACCGCCGCCCATGCGCCGCTGGCCTTTGTCAATCTGTTCCTGGTGGGCACCACGGTGGCGCTGGCGCCGGCGCTGCAGGTGCGGCTGATGGATGTGGCCGGCGAGGCGCAGGCGCTGGCTGCGGCGCTGAACCATTCGGCCTTCAACTTCGCCAACGCGCTGGGCGCCTGGCTGGGCGGAGTGGCGATCTCGGCCGGCCTGGGGTGGACGTCGACCGGCTGGGTCGGTGCGTTGCTGGCGCTGGGCGGGCTGCCGCTGTTCTGGATGGCGCTGCGCTCCGCTCGCGCGGAAGATCGCGCAGAAGGCGTCGCGCGGGCATGAGGGAAGGCGGGCGTCGCGTGCGTCGGGCGGCCGCACTACGGTTGCTGCACCACCGTCGTCGCCAGCCAGCCGGCCCGGCTAGTCGGCGATGCCGCCGCCCAGCACCCGGTACAGCGTGACCCGGCTGTCGAGCCCGGTCAGGCGGGTGGCGATCAGCGTCTTCTGCGCGTTGTAGAGCGTGCGCTGCGAATCCAGGGCGTTGAGGAAGGTGTCCACACCGCCCCGGTAACGGGCATCGGCCAGCCGGTAGCTGTCGGCGGCGGCGGTCACCAATGCGTTCTGCGCGGCGAGCTGCTCGGCCAGGGTGCCGCGCCGCGCCAGCGCGTCGGCCACTTCGCGAAAGGCGGTCTGCACCGCCAGCTCATAGCCCGACAGGTAGTACTTCTGCTGCGACTGCGACACCCGCAGGGCGGCCCGGTTGGCGCCGCCGTCGAAGATCGGCAGGCTGACCGCCGGCGCCAGCGACCAGACCGTCGCCGCGCCGCCGCTGAACAGCCCGGCCAGGGCGGCGCTGGCCACGCCGCCGCTGGCGGTCAGCGACACCGACGGAAAGAACGCCGCCCGCGCCGCGCCAATGCTGGCGTTGGCCGATTTCAGCTGGTGCTCGGCCTGCAGCACATCGGGCCGCTGCAACAAAACCTGCGACGACAACCCGGCCGGTACATCGGCCAGGACCACCGCGTCGTCCTCGGCCAGCCCGGTCGGCAGCAGGTCGTCGCTCAGCGGCGAGCCGACCAGCAGTTCCAGCGCATTGCGGTCCTGGGCGATCTGGGTGGTGGTGGCGGCGACATCGGCGCGGGCCTGCTGGTAGGTGGTCTCGGCCTGGCGCACGTCGACCCGGGAGGTGACGCCCGATTCGAGCCGCTTGCGGGTCAGCTCCACCGTGCGCTGCGCGCTCTCCAGCGTCTGCTGCGCCACCGCCAGCAGGCTGCGGTCGGCGCCGTAGGTGAGCCAGGCGCCGATGGTCTCGGCGATCAGGGCGATGGCGGTGGCGCGCGACGCCTCTTCGCCGGCCAGGTAGGTTTCCAACGCGGCGTCGCTCAGGCTGCGCACCTTGCCGAAAAGGTCGAGCTCGTACGAACTCACGCTCAGCTGGGCGCTGGTGCTCTGGGTGCGCAGGGTGGTGATGTCGCCGCCGCTGGTGCCGGTGGCACTGCGCGCGCGGCTGCCGCTGACGCTCGCGTTGACGGTGGGCAGCAACGCGGCGCGCTGCTGGCGGTACTGCGCCTGGGCCGTCTCGACGGTGGCGACCGTCTGGCGCAAGCTGCGACTGTCGGCCAGCGCCTGCGCGACGACGCTGCGCAGCCGTGCGTCCAGCACGAAGTCGCGCCAGGGAATGTCGGCGGCGCTGCCTTCCAGCGTGGGCGCATAGGCGGCACCCTGCGGCCAGGTCGCCGGCACCGGGGCGGGGGGCTGGCGATACGCCGGTGCCAGCGAGGTGCAGGCGCTGGTCAGCAGCGCAGCGGCGAGGGTCAGCGCCAGGCCAGCGGTGGGGGAGCGGGTCGTCATGCGTGGGCCTCCGGC
>JAKONS010000010.1 GCA_022701845.1 Burkholderiaceae bacterium | reverse complement strand
GTCTTGATGGTCTGCGCGTTGGCCTGGTAGGCGCGCTGGGCGGTCATCATGTTGACCAGCTCGGCGGTCAGGTCGACGTTGGAATCCTCCAGGGTGCCGGAGGAAATCTTGCCGAAGTTGCCGGAGCCGGGCGCGTTCTTGATCGGCGCGCCGGAGGCCACGGTTTCCTTCCAGTAGTCGCCGCTGGAGGGCTCCAGGCCCTGCACGTTGCGGAAGTTGGCCAGCTGCAGCTGGCCGGTCGACTGGGTCTGGCCGTTGGAATAGCGGGCGGTCAGGGTGCCGTTCTCGGAGAACGTCATGCCGGTGAGCTCGCCCGGGGCGTAGCCGTCCTGCTTGAGGTTCGACACGTAGAACGACGAGGCGTTCTGGGTCAGGGCGTTCATGTTCACCGACACGTCGAAGGCCGGCGTGGCGCCGCCCTTGACCTGGATGCCCTTCAGGGTGAGCGGGCTGCCCGAGGTGATGTTGCCGGAAGCGTCGAACTGCACCGTGCCGACCGGCGTGCCGGTGGTGGTGTTGCCGCTGCCGTTGGGGTAGTCGGCATAGACGTTCCAGGTGTTGGTGGCGGTCTTCTGGAAATACATGCCGACCGGCACCGCGGCGCCCTGGGAGTCGTACACGGTGACCGAGGTGCCGTAGGTGCTGAGCGCGGTGTTCGGGGTGACCGAGTCGAACACCGGCGCGGTGGTGTCGAGGTTGGCGGTGGCGGTGATGGCGGAGGTCTGGTGGCCGGCCACGCCCTTGCCGGTCGGCAGCGACAGGGTGCCCTTGGTGACCGCGCCGGTGAGCGGGTCGAAGATGTTGCCCTGCAGCTTGGCGCCGCCGTTGGTGACGATGTCGCCATCGGCGTTCAGCTTGAAGGTGCCGTTGCGGGTGTAGGCGGTCTCGCCGTTGGGCAGCTGCACCGTGTAGAAGCCGTTGCCGTTGATGGCCAGGTCGAGGTCGTTGCCGGTGGTGCTCAGGTTGCCCTGGCTGAACTGCTGCGAGATGGCCGCGGTCGACACCCCGATGCCGGGCGTGTTGGCGCTGCCGCCGCTGCCCAGGTTCGACGCGTACAGGTCCGAGAACTCGGCCCGCGAGGCCTTCATGCCGGTGGTGTTGACGTTGGCGATGTTGTTGCCGATGACGTCGAGGTTGCGACTGGCGGCGTTGAGACCTGAGAGACCTTGCTGGAATGCCATGGTGTGTTGCTCCTGAGCGCGGGGAGAGGGGTGGGCGGTTGCGGTGGGGTGGGAGGCGTTCGCGTCGATCAGAGGATCGACTTGACCGAGGTGTAGGCGGCCGAGTTGCCGTCCTTGAACTTGAGGGTGAGGGCGCCGGCGGCGTCCGAGCCGATCGAGGCGACGGTGCCCTTGACCAGCGCGGTCGAGCCGACGCTGGCCGCGCCGTTGCTGGCGGCGACGCTGAACTTCAGGCCGTCGGCGGAGGTGTAGCCGGTGGAGTCGAAGCTGAAGTCGTGCTGGCCGGCGTCGAGCTTGCCGAGGTTCAGGGTGCCGATGGTCACGCCGCCGGCGGTGCTCACCTTGACGGTGACGTCGCTGGCGCTGCCGTCGAGGGTGAACATGCCGGTGCCCTTGTTCTTGGCGCTGTCGACCGACACGGTGCTGCCGGCGGCGGTGACGTCGTGGCCGATCAGGGCGCTGGCCTGGATGCCCTGCATCGCGGCCATCTGGGTGGCCAGGCTGCTGACGGTGGAGTTGAGCTTCTCGATGCCGGTGACGGTGTTGATCTGGGCGATCTGGGTCGTCATCTGCGCGTTGTCCATCGGGTTCATCGGGTCCTGGTTGTTCAGCTGCGCGACGAGCAGCTTCAGGAAGCGGTCCTGCTGGTCGTCGGCGCTGGTGGTGCCCGAGGTGCCGCCGGCGGTGGTGCCGCCGGTGGAGGTCAGCGACGAGGTCGGCTGGTAGGCGGTGGTCGACGAGAGCGCGGTGGTGGCGGCGGTGGTGGTCATGGGGTGGGGTGTCCGGGTGTGCGGTGGGCGGTGGCGGGGAGGCGGCCTTACTGGCCCATCTGCAGCGTCTTGAGCAGCAGCGACTTGGCGGTGTTCATCACCTCGACGTTGTTCTGGTAGGCACGCGAGGCGGAAATCATGTTGACCATCTCTTCGACCGCGTTCACGTTGGAGTGGGTGACATAGCCCTGGGCGTCGGCGGCGGGGTTGGACGGGTCCATCACCCGGCGGCCGGGCGCCTGGTTCTCGGTGACCTGCACCACCTTCACGCCGGCGGTGCCGGCATCGCCCATCGGCACCGTCTGGAACACCACCTGGCGCGCCTTGAAGGCCTTGCCGTCGGGGCCGGCCACGGCTTCCACGTTGGCCAGGTTGGAGGCCACCGCGTTCAGCCGCTGCGACTGCGCGCTGACCGCGCTGCCGGAGACGTTGAAGATGGAGAACATGGACATGGTGAACGACCTCTTTTTGTCTGTGCGCCGGCTGACTTACTGGCCCTGGATCGCCGTCAGCAGCGTCTTGGCAGAACCGTTGATGAAACGCAGCGTGGCTTCGTAGTGCACTGCGTTGTCGGCGAAGGCGGCGCGCTCGCGGTCGAGGTCCACGCTGTTGCCGTCCATGGCGGGTTGCGCCTGGATGGAATAGGCCAGGCCGTTTTCGCCGCTGCCGCCCGGCAGGCCGCCCACCGAGGCGACCGGGATGAAACCCGCCCGGGCGCCGTCGTTTTCACCGCCCATGCCGCCCAGCGCGAGCGTGCTGGCGAACGATGCACCGCCCCGGGG
>JAKONS010000007.1 GCA_022701845.1 Burkholderiaceae bacterium | reverse complement strand
GGCGGCCCAGGCCGTGGCCACGGGCGACAGCGAGATCGTCGTCGCGGGCGGCCAGGAGAACATGAGCCTGTCGCCCCACGTGCTGCCCAACTCGCGCAACGGCCAGCGCATGGGCGACTGGAAGATGGTCGACACCATGATCGTCGATGGCCTGTGGGACGTCTACAACCAGTACCACATGGGCATCACGGCGGAGAACGTCGCCAAGGAATACGACATCAGCCGCGCGATGCAGGACGAACTGGCGCTGGGCAGTCAGACCAAGGCCGCCGCCGCGCAGGATGCCGGCAAGTTCAACGACGAGATCGTCAGCGTGAACATCCCGCAGAAGAAGGGCGATCCGATCGTCTTCTCCAAGGACGAATTCATCAATCGCAAGACCAATGCCGAAGGCCTCGCTGGCCTGCGTCCGGCGTTCGACAAGGCCGGCGGCGTGACGGCGGGCAATGCGTCGGGCCTGAACGACGGCGCCGCGGCGGTGGTCGTGATGACGGCGAAGAAGGCGGCGGCACTGGGCCTCACGCCGCTGGGCCGCATCGCCAGCTACGCCACGATGGGTCTCGACCCGAAGATCATGGGCATGGGCCCGGTGCCGGCGTCCAAGAAGGCGCTGGAGCGCGCCGGCTGGAAGGCCGCCGATCTCGATCTGCTGGAGATCAACGAGGCCTTCGCGGCCCAGGCGTGCGCGGTCAATCGCGAAATGGGCTGGGACACGAGCAAGGTGAACGTGAACGGTGGCGCCATCGCCATCGGCCACCCCATCGGTGCGTCGGGCTGCCGCATCCTGGTGACGCTGCTGCACGAGATGCAGCGTCGCGATGCCAAGAAGGGCATTGCCTCGCTGTGCATCGGCGGTGGCATGGGCGTCGCGCTCACGATCGAGCGTTGAGGACGGTCCCGGCGAAGGCTCGCATGGCCGATGCCGGGACATCCGCAGAAATCCATTCTTCGCATGCATCCCAGCGGGTCGATGCGTGCAAATCAATGTCGTGGCTCAGTGTTTTCCTGCACCTGTCGGTGTGAGAAATTTGGGTACAGTGACTTTGTCTCCTGAGAGACAAGAACAAATCAAGGAATCGTCATGAGTAAAAAAGTCGCTTACGTCACCGGTGGCATGGGTGGTATCGGAACCGCCATCTGCCAACGCCTGCACAAGGATGGCTTCACCGTGATCGCCGGTTGCGGTCCCACCCGCGACTTCGCGAAGTGGCTGGCCGAACAGCGCGAACTGGGCTTCGAGTTCCACGCTTCCGTCGGCAACGTCGGCGACTGGGCTTCCACCGTCGAGGCCTTCAACCAGTCGAAGTCGGAACACGGCAGCATCGACGTGCTGGTCAACAACGCCGGCATCACGCGCGACCGCATGTTCCTCAAGATGTCGCCGGAAGATTGGAGCGCGGTGATCGAGACCAACCTCAACAGCATGTTCAACGTCACCAAGCAGGTGGTGGGCGACATGGTGGAAAAGGGCTGGGGCCGCATCATCAACATCAGCTCCGTCAACGGCGCAAAGGGCCAGGCCGGCCAGACCAACTACTCGGCCGCCAAGGCCGGCATGCACGGCTTCACCATGGCGCTGGCGCAGGAACTCGCCGCCAAGGGCGTGACCGTCAACACGGTGAGCCCGGGCTACATCGGCACCGACATGGTCAAGGCCATCCGCCAGGAAGTGCTCGACAAGATCGTGGCCACCATCCCGGTCAAGCGCCTGGGCGAGCCCAGCGAGATCGCATCGATCATCTCGTGGTTGGCGACCGACGAAGGTGGCTATTCCACCGGTGCCGACTTCTCCGTCAACGGCGGCCTGCACATGCACTGATGCCGCGGCATCCGCGGTCCTCGCATCGCGCGAGGTGAATGCAGGCATCGAAAACCCGCTCCGGCGGGTTTTTTCCATTGGGGCCACGGGTCACGCATCGGACGGCGGCTAAAGTCGGCCTGTCTTCGCACGCCGAGCGATACGGCGACATGCTCACGGATCCCGCGCGGTCTGCGCACCCTTTTTGCCATCGGACAAGGATGCCCCACAGCGTTTCACTGATCAACACCATCGCGGCCGGACTCGGGCTGGCGCTCATCCTGGGCTTTCTGGCCGTTCGACTGCGGCTGCCGGCGCTGGTCGGCTACCTGCTGGCGGGCGTGATCCTCGGCCCGTTCACACCCGGCTTCGTCGCCGACATGGAAATCGCGGCGCAGTTGGCCGAGATCGGCGTGATGCTGCTGATGTTCGGTGTCGGGCTGCACTTCTCGCTGGACGACCTGATGGCCGTGCGCAAGATCGCCGTTCCCGGAGCGCTCGTGCAGATCGGCGTGGCGACATTGCTGGGCGGGGCGTTGGCGATGTGGTGGGGTTGGCACCTGGGCGCGGCCCTGGTGTTCGGCCTGGCGCTGTCGGTGGCGAGCACGGTGGTGCTGCTGCGCGCGTTGGAAAGTCTCGGACTGCTGGACAGCTACATCGGACGCATCGCGGTCGGTTGGCTGATCGTCGAGGACCTCGCCATGGTGCTGGTGCTGGTGCTCCTGCCGCCGCTGGCCGGAGTGCTGGGCGGTCGTACCACCACCGGCGGCGGCGATGCGGCGGCGATCTGGCAGACGCTGGGCTTCACGTTGATGCAGGTGAGCGGCTTCATCGTGCTGATGCTGGTGGTCGGGCGACGCGTGTTCCCCTGGGTGCTGTGGCAGGTCACGCGCACGGGTTCGCGCGAGCTGTTCACGCTGTGCGTGGTGGCCGCCGCGGTGAGCATCGCCTTCGCGTCGGCGGCGCTCTTCGGCGTTTCCTTCGCGCTGGGCGCCTTCTTCGCGGGCATGGTGATGCGCGAGTCGGAATTCAGCCACCGCGCGGCGGAAGAGTCGCTGCCGCTGCGGGACGCCTTCGCGGTGCTGTTCTTCGTCTCGGTGGGGATGCTGTTCAATCCCGCCGTGCTGGTGGAGCGACCGCTGCAGGTGCTGGCGGTGGTGCTGGTCATCATCGTGGGCAAATCGATCGCGGCCGGCGTCCTGGTGCTGGCGTTCCGCTATCCGCTGCGCACCGCGCTCACGGTGAGCGCCAGCCTGGCGCAGATCGGGGAGTTCTCGTTCATCCTGATCGCGCTGGGCATGTCACTCGGCCTGCTTCCGGACGAGGCGCAGAGCCTGGTGCTCGCTGGCGCGCTGATTTCCATCGCCACCAACCCGTTGTGGTTCAGCCTGATCGCACCCGTGCAGGGCTGGCTGCACAAACGCTTCGCCTTCGCCCGCACGCTCGAACTGCGCGAGGATCCACTGGCCGAACTGCCGGTGTCGACCGAGGCACGTTACCTGTCACGCCAAGTGGTGCTGGTCGGCTACGGACGAGTGGGACGCCGCATCGCCGCCGAACTGAAGACCCACGAAATCCCCTTCGTCGTCGCCGAGCAGAATCGCGAACTGGTCGAGCGGTTGCGCGCCGGCGGCACCGCAGCGGTGTGGGGCGACGCCGCAGAGCCCGCGGTACTCATCCAGGCACACATCGCCAAGGCGCAGGTCCTCGTCGTCGCAACCCCGAACACGCTGCACGTCCAGCAGATGATCGAGACGGCCCGATTGCTGAACCCCACCATCCGGACCGTGATCCGAAGCCACAACGAGGAAGAAGCTCGCCTGCTCGCGGAAGATGCATCGGTGACCGTGTTCCTCGGCGAACACGAACTAGCTCAGGCGATGGCCCGACAGGTATTCGAGCACGCGGCACCTTGAGTGCCGTCCGGTCGCGATCGCC
>JAKONS010000582.1 GCA_022701845.1 Burkholderiaceae bacterium | reverse complement strand
CCCGGCAACATCCAGGTCAGCCTGGAGGAGGCGACCTTCGGGCGCTACATCTCGCTCGACTTCGGCATCGTCGGCACCCTGACGGAATCGGACAAGGAATACCTGGCGCAGAACTTCGTCGCCTTCTTCCGGCGCGACTACAAGCGCGTCGCCGAGCTGCACCTGGAGAGCGGCTGGGTGCCCGTGGGCACGCGCATCGACGAGCTCGAGGCGGCGATCCGCACCGTCTGCGAGCCGTACTTCGACCGGCCGCTGCGGGAGATCTCGCTGGGCATGGTGCTCATGCGCCTGTTCCAGACCTCGCGCCGCTTCCACGTCGAGATCCAGCCGCAGCTGGTGCTGCTGCAGAAGACGCTGCTCAACATCGAGGGCCTGGGCCGCGAGCTCGATCCCGAGCTCGACCTCTGGGCGACGGCCAAGCCGTTCCTGGAGAAGTGGATGCTCGACCAGATCGGGCCGAAGCAGCTGTTCGCCCAATTGCGCGAGGAAGCGCCGCGCTATGCCAAGCTGCTGCCCCAGCTGCCGCGACTGCTGCACGAATACCTGGAGCATCGCCCGGACGACCACCGGCGCGAACTGCTCGAACTGCTGCAGGCGCAGAAGAAGACCATCGGGCTGCTGCAGGCCGTGATCTACGGTGGCATGGGTTTCGCACTGGGTCTGCTGGCGATGCAGCTGCTGCTGCGCGTGAAGGTTTTCTAGACACCCCCCGCATTCCTCCCGGAGAGATTCCCGTGCTGCTGACCCTGGTCGCCGTCTACCTGCTGCTCACGATCGCCATCGGCCTGGTGGCGGCCCGGCGGGTCAAGAACACGGCCGATTTCGCCATCGCCGGGCGGCACCTGCCGCTGTTCATGATCGTGACGACCACCTTCGCGACGTGGTTCGGCTCCGAGACCGTGCTGGGCATCCCGGCCAAGTTCATCGAGGGCGGGCTGCACGGCGTCATCGAGGATCCGTTCGGCGCCGGGACCTGCCTGATCCTGGTCGGGCTGTTCTTCGCCGGCAAGCTCTATCGCATGACGCTGCTGACCATCAGCGACTACTACCGCGAGCGCTACGGCCGCACCGTGGAGGTGGCGTGCTCGCTCATCATCATGGTGAGCTACCTCGGCTGGGTCTCGGCGCAGGTGACGGCGCTGGGGCTGGTCTTCAACGTCCTGTCGGCCGGCGCCATCACGATTCCCGTGGGCATGGTGATCGGCGTCGTCTCGATCCTGGCCTATACGCTGTTCGGCGGCATGTGGTCGGTGGCGGTGACCGACTTCATCCAGATGATCATCCTGGTGGCGGGCCTGGGCGTGATCGCGGTGTTCGCCGGCCACATGGCCGGCGGCGCCGACCGGGTGGTGGCGTTCGCCCTCAGCCGCGACCTGTTCCGCTTCTGGCCGGAACCGACCCTGCGCGACATCGTGTTCTTCGTCGCCGCCGCCATCACCATGATGCTGGGCTCGATCCCGCAGCAGGACGTGTTCCAGCGCGTGATGTCGGCCAACAACCTGCGCTCGGCGACGCGCGGCCCGGTCATCGGCGGCCTGGCCTACATCCTGTTCGCCTTCGTCCCCATGTTCCTGGTGGCGAGCGCGCTGCTGATCATGCCGGAGCAGGCCCAGACGCTGCTCCACGACGATCCGCAGAAGCTGCTGCCGACGCTGGTGCTGGAGCGGATGCCGTTCGCGATGCAGGTGCTGTTCTTCGGCGCGCTGCTGTCGGCGATCAAGTCGACCGCGTCGGCCACGCTGCTGGCGCCGAGCGTCACCTTCACCGAGAACATCTGGCGCCAGTGGCGTCCGGCGGGCACCGACCGCGAGAACCTGCGCACCATGCGCGTGACGGTGCTGGTGTTCAGCATCGTCGTGCTGGTCTATGCGATCCGCATGCAGGGCACGCCGATCTACGAGCTGGTCTCGGGCGCCTACCAGGTGCCGCTGGTGTGCGGGCTCTACTGGCGCCGCGCGACCACCCAGGGCGCCGTGGCGGCCGTGCTGCTGGGCATCGGCGTGTGGCTGCTGTTCCTGGCCCTGCCGTGGGGCGAGGCGTTCCCGGCCCAGCTCGCCGGCGTGCTGGCGGCCTTCGCGGGCATGGGGGCCGGCTCGCTGGCACCCCAGTGGCTGGCCGACGTGCGCACGCCGCATCGCCTCCTCGCCGTCGACCCGGCCTGACGGCGCGGGCGGGCCGCCGGGCCCGTCGGCACGCCCGGGCAAGGGTCGTGGCCGCGGACCCGCCGACCTATAATCGCGGGCTTTGCGAGCGGCCGCCGCGCCGCGTTTCCTCACTCCCAATCCCATGCCCATCTACGCCTACAAGTGCAGCGCCTGCGGCTTCGCCAAGGACGCCCTGCAGAAAATGTCCGATGCACCCCTGACGGTGTGTCCGGCGTGCGGCGCGAGCACATTCGAGAAGCAGGTCACCGCGGCCGGCTTCCAGCTCAAGGGGTCCGGCTGGTACGTGACCGACTTCCGCGAAGGCGGCAGTGGCAAGAAGCCGGCCGAATCGAGCACCTCGAAGGACGCGGGCGACACGGCCAAGCCGGCCGCCTCGCCTTCATCCTCCTCCGAGCCGGCCGCCGCCGGTGGCGGCGCGACCGCGGCGGCTCCCGCGCCCTCGGCCAGTCCCGCGCCATCACCGGCGCCGGCACCTCCCGCCAAGAGCGATTGAAGGCCGACGGCATGCATGCGCTGCGCAAATGGCTGCTCTCGGGCCTGCTGGTCATCGTGCCGCTGGTCATCACGCTGGGGGTGCTCAACTGGATCATCGGCACGCTCGACCAGACGCTGTGGCTGCTGCCCACCGAATGGACCGACTGGCTCAATGCCCATCGCGTGCGCGGCCTGGGCGTGCTGCTCACGCTGGCCATCCTACTGGTGGTCGGCGCCGTCGCCAGCAACTTCGTCGGCAAGCGCCTGCTGGGCTGGGGCGATGCCCTGGTGCGCCGCATCCCGGTGGTGCGCTCGATCTACTCGAGCGTCAAGCAGGTGTCGGACACGCTGTTCTCCGAGAACGGCAACGCCTTCCGCACCGCCGTGCTCATCCAGTGGCCGCGCGAGGGCTCCTGGACCATCGCCTTCGTCACCGGCACGCCCGGCAACGAGGTGCGCGAGCAGCTCGGCGGCGGCGACTACCTGGGCGTCTACGTGCCGACAACGCCCAATCCGACCGGCGGCTACTTCGTCATGCTGCGACGCAGCGACTGCATCGAGCTCAAGATGACCGTGGACGAGGCCCTCAAGTACATCGTCTCGATGGGCGTGGTCGTCCCCGGCGGCCCCGCGACCCTCGCGACCCACAGATAAGACAGACCCATTGCGCCCCTGGCGCCGGAATCGATCCATGACCATGCGTTCCCACTATTGCGGTCTCGTGACCGAAGCCCTGATGGGCCAGACCGTGACCCTCTGCGGCTGGGTCAACCGCCGCCGCGACCATGGCGGCGTCATCTTCATCGACGTGCGCGA
>JAKONS010000577.1 GCA_022701845.1 Burkholderiaceae bacterium | reverse complement strand
CTGGGCCTCGAGCGCGCGGTGATCGTGCAGCCCAGCGTGTACGGCACCGACAACCGCTGCCTGCTCGACGCGCTGGCCGCGCTCGGCGGCCGGGGGCGCGGCGTGGCGGTGGTGGATGCCGATGCGGCGCCGCACGCCCTGCAGGAGGAACTGCAGGCGCTGCACCGCGCCGGCGTGCGCGGCCTGCGCATCAACCTGGAAAGCAGCGGGCAGGGCGGCGACGCGCAGGCGCTGGTCGCCTCGCTGCAGGCCTGGGCCGACCGCATCCGCGGCCTGCCGTGGCATCTGCAGCTCTACGCCGGCCTCGACACCCTGGCCGCGGCGGCGCCCGGCCTGGCGCGCCTGGGCGTGCCGGTGGTGTTCGACCATTTCGCGATGGCGCCGGCCGCCACACCCGCCGACAGCCCGGCGCTGCGGGCGGTGCTGGCAGCGGTGCGCAGTGGCGTCGCCTATGTGAAGCTGTCGGCGGCCTACCGCATCGGCGGCGACCCGGCGGGCGTCGAGCGGCTGGCCCGTGCGTTCCATGCTGCAAACCCGCAGCGGGTGCTGTGGGCCAGCGACTGGCCGCACACCGACCGCGAACCGGGCAAGGACCGCCTGCAGGTCAGCGCCTACCGCGACGTGCCGGCCGAGCGCCTGGCGCGAGAGATCCGGGCCTGGGCGCCGGACGCGGCGGCGCTGCAGGCGATGCTGGTCGACAACCCGGCGCGGCTCTACGGTTTTTGACGGCCCGGGCCGGCGCGGGCACCGGCCCGGTCTCCATATCTTTTGCGTATGGCGGCCGGCCTTTTTTTAATTTGACGCTGGCTTCGGCCGGCTTGTAAGGTCGCGCGCCCGACAAGACCTCCAGAGACACAAGCCGCCACCATGAAACGCTCGACCCTCGCCTTCGCCGCCGCCGCCCTGTCGGTATCGCTCGCCGCGCCCGCCGCCTGGGCGCAGAGCAAACCCCGCCACGACGAATTCTTCTGGCTGGGCCAGATGAACAAGGCCACCGCCGTCATCAACACCGAGCAGGGCCTGCTCGACAAATCGATGACCCCGGTGGTCTACGGCGGCATCACCAAGGTGCTGGCCGACGGCGACAAGCCCGGCGGCAAGCGGCCGACCAACGTCATCACCTTCGAGCCGCTGCTGATCGAGGCCGCCGGCCCGCAGATCACCCTGCTGCACGCCGGCCGCTCCAGCCAGGACATGCTGGCCACCCTGCGCTCGGCCATCCTGCGCGACGACATGCTGGCCCTGGCCGACCAGCTCAACAAGACCACCGCAACCATGGTCCGGCTGGCCGGCAAGTACCGCGACACCATCGTGCCCAACTACACCAACGGCGTGGCGGCCCAGCCCAACAGCTACGGCCACTACCTGCTCGGCATCGCCGCCGGCCTGGACCGCGACGCCCAGCGCATCCGCGAGGCCTATGTGCGCATCGACCGCTCCTCGATGGGCACCACGGTGCTCAACGGCACCAGCTGGCCGCTCGACCGCAAGCGCATGGCCGACTACCTGGGCTTCGCCGCCACCGTCGACAACGCCTACGACGCCTCGCAGGTGTCGTCGGTCGACGAGCCGGTGGAGGCGGGCGCCATCGTGTCGGCGGTGGCGCTGCACGCCGGCGCCTTCGTGGAAGACGTCATGACCCAGTACGCGCAGGCGCGGCCATGGATCCTGCTGGTCGAGGGCGGCGGCAACACCTATGTGTCGAGCGCCATGCCGCAGAAGCGCAACCCCGGCCTGCTCAACAGCACCCGCCGCGACGCCAGCACCGCGCTCACCCTGGGCATCGGCGCGGCGCTGCAGGCGCACAACATCCCGCCCGGCATGAGCGACCCGAAGGAGGTGCGCGCCAACAGCGCGATGGTGGCCGCCGCCACCGGCGTGATGGCCAACTGGGACCGCATCCTGAACAACCTGGTGCTCGACCCCGAGCGCGCGCTGGAAGAGCTCAACAGCGACTGGACCGCCTCCCAGGAACTGGCCGACGTGCTGATGCGCAAATACAAACTGCCGTTCCGCGTCGGCCACCATTTCGCGTCGGAAGTGGTCGAGTACGCCAAGGCCAAGGACATCAAGCCGCTGGCGTTCCCTTATGCCGAGGCGCAGCGCATCTATGCCGAGACGGTCAAGGGCTCGGAATTCGCCCAGACCCTGCCGATGACCGAGGCCGAGTTCCGCTCCACCCTTGACCCGGTCGCCATCGTGAAGAACCGCGCCACCGCCGGCGGCCCGCAGCCCGCCGAGATGGACCGCATGCTCAAGGAAGCCGGCGAGCGGGTGGCCCGGCAGGACGCCTGGATCAAGGCCCGCCGCGCCCAGATCGGCTCGTCGCTGGCGCGGCTGGACGCCGATTTCGACAAGCTGGGCGCGGCGCGCTGAAAACCGGGTGCGCCGCCGTCAGTCGACGGTGGCGCCGGAGGCCTTGACCACCTCGGCCATGCGCTTGTAGTCGACCGCCAGCAGCTTGCCGAAATCCGCCGCGCTCATCGCCTGCGGCCGGATGCCCTGCTTGTCGAGGCGCTCCAGGATCACCGGGTTCTCCAGCAGCGCGGCGACCGCGGTGTTCACCTTGGCCACATAGGCCGGCGGCGTGCCGGCCGGCCCGAGCAGGCCGAACCAGGAATCGAACTGGTAGCCCGGCAGGCCGCTCTCGGCGATCGTCGGCACCGCCGGCAGGTACTTGGAGCGGCGGGCGGAGGTCACGCCGATCAGCCGCACCCGCGCGTCATTGGCGAAGGCCAGCGCGCCGATGCTGGCGGCGATCACCGCCTGCGCCCGGCCCGAAATCACCTCGTTGATCGCCTCGCCGGTCGCCTTCAGCGGAATGTGCACCACGTCGATGCCGGCCAGGCCGTTGAAATACGCCATCGACAGATGCGTCGCGCTGCCCACGCCGCTGGTGGCGTAGTTCAGCTTGCCGGGGTGGGCCTTGGCATAGCGGATGTACTCGGCCACCGTCTTGGCCGGCACGTCGGCGTGGATCATCAGCACGTAGTCGGCGGTGCCGATGTGCGCGATCGGCGCGAAATCCTTCTGCGGGTCGTAGGTGAGCTTGGTGTAGAGCGTGCCCGCGATGTTGTGGCTGGCCGCGGCCATCACCATCGTGTTGCTGGCCGGCGCCGCCTTGGCGACATAGCCGGTGCCCACGGTGCCGCCCGCGCCGGCACGGTTCTCGACCAGCACCGTCTGCCCCAGAGCGGTGCCCAGTTCGGTCGAAATCGAGCGCGCCAGGATGTCCTGCACGCCCCCGGCGGAGAACGGCACCACCATGTGGGCGACCGGGCCGGCCTGGGCGAAGGCCTGGCCGGCAGTGCCGGCAGCGGCCAGCGCGAGGCCGGTGTGGAGGAATTGGCGGCGGTCGACGGTCATGGGAGGTTCCTGCGGTTCGGAGAAGAAAGACGAATGAAAAAAGGGGGTGCCACAGGGCGGGCCCTGCGGAATCACGATGGAAATTGCGGATTCGGCGCTTGCGGGGTTTGCGACATCACCGGCCAACCGGTGTCCGAATTTAATCGGCCGCGCTACCGGCATGGGAGGATGAGGGCCTTCTTTCTCAACCTCTTTTCGACAAGGTCATCGCGCCACATGAAGCATCCCGTCACCGCAGCGCAGGTCGTGCAGTTCTGGCGTGACGCCGGTCCTGCGAAATGGTTCAGCAAGAACGATGCCTTCGACCGCCAGTTTCGCGAGACTTTTCACGACGCACATTTGCAGGCCGCCCGGGTCGAGCTCGACGCCTGGATGGAAACCGCCGAGGGTGCGCTGGCCCTGCTGATCCTGCTCGACCAGTTCCCCCGCAACGCTTTCCGCGGCACCGCCCACATGTTCGCCACCGACCCGCTGGCCCGCCGCTACGCCCGGGAGATGCTGCGCGACGGGCTGGACCGGCAAGTGGAACCGGCGCTGCGGCCGTTCTGCTATCTGCCGTTCGAGCATTCGGAGAACGTCGACGACCAGCGGCTGGCGGTGAAATTGTGCGAGGGGCTGGACGCGGAGACCCTGCGCTTCGCCGTGCTGCACGCGGACATCGTGGAGCGGTTCGGGCGGTTCCCGCATCGCAATGTGGTGCTGGGGCGGGAGACGACGGAGGAGGAGGCGCGCTTCCTGGCGGAAGGCGGGTTCGCGGGCTAGTGCGCGGGGAGGGGGGAGAGGTGGTCCCCTCGACAGGAATCGAACCTGTATCTAGCGCTTAGGAGGCACTCGTTCTATCCATTGAACTACGAGGAGGGGGTTGCATTGTACGGGCACGCCATTCGAGC
>JAKONS010000576.1 GCA_022701845.1 Burkholderiaceae bacterium | reverse complement strand
AAGGCGAACAGGCCGGCCTGCTGCAGCACGATCAGCGGATATTCGCGCACGGCGTCCGGCCAGGGCGGGTCGGCCTCGTCGATCGACCAGCCCGCGGCGCGCAAGGCCTCGACCTGCCGCGCCAGCTGCCGTGCCACGCCGTCGTCCACCGCGAAATCGCAACCCAGGCGCGGGCTCCAGGCCAGCCGCAGCGTCGACCGATCGAGCGGCGGCGCCCCCGCCACCTGCAGCCCCGCCGCGATCGGCACGCCCGCCGGGTCGTTGGCGTCGTAGGCCAGCAGCCGGTCGAAGACGAAAGCGCAGTCGGCCGCGTCGCGCGCCAGTATGCCGACCACCGACAGCCCGAAGTTCGGCTCGGCGAACCCCCAGGGATGCGGGATGAGCCCGCTGCTGGCCTTGAAGCCGACCAGGCCGGTGTGCGCGGCCGGGCGCCGGGTGGAGCCGCCCGCGTCGGTGCACAGGGCCAGCAGCCCCAGGCCGGCGGCCAGGGCCGAGGCCGCGCCGCCGGACGAACCGCCCGGCGTCAGCGACGGGTCGAGCGGGTGCCGGGTGGTGCCGTACAGCAGGTTGCCGGTGACGCCCTTGCAGGCGAACTCGGAACAGTTGGTGATGCCCAGCACCACGCCGCCCAGCGCGCGCAGCCGGGCCACCGCCCAGGCGTCGCGCGGCGCGATGAAATCGTCGAACAGGCGCGAGCCCTGCGAAATGCGCCGGCCGCCGACCCACAGGTTGTCCTTCACGGTGAAGGGCACGCCGGCCAGCGGCAGGGTGTCGCCGGCCGCCAGGCGGCGGTCCACCGACGCCGCCTCGGCCAGCACCAGGCCCGGGTCGAACTGGACGATGGCGTTCAGCGCGGGGTTGAGCCGCTCCACCCGTTCGATGAAGCAGCGCGCCACCTCGACCGCGCTCAGCGCGCCGGCCGACACCCGCGCCGCCAGCGCCAGGGCGGTGTGCCGGTCGAGCGGCGGGTTCACGGCACGCTTCCGGACGCCGCCGCCTCCGGCGGCACGTGGGCCAGCCAGTGCCGGGCGATCTGCTCGCGGGTGGCGCACCAGGCGCCCGGCCGGCCGGCGATATGCGCCAGCAGTTTGCGCAGCCCGCCGATGCGTCCCGGCCGGCCGATGATCCGGGTGTGCAGGCCGATGGACATCATCCGCGGCGCATGGCGCGACTCGTCGAGCAGGCATTCGAAGGCGTCGATCGCGTAGTCGGCGAAATCGTCGCCGCGCACATAGGCGAAGCTGTCGAAGAAACGCATGTCGTTGGTGTCGAAGGCATAGGGCAGCACCAGCCGCGGCGCGCCCGCCACCGGCAGGTAGTACGGCAGGTCGTCGTTGTAGGCATCGCTGTCGTAGAGGAAGCCGCCGTGCTCGGCCAGCAGCCGCCGGGTGTTGGTGGAGGCCGACGACTTGGTGTGCCAGCCCACCGGCGCGCGGCCGGTCAGGCGCTGCACCGTCGCCGCGGTGCGCGCGATGCGTTCGCGTTCCTCGGCCTCCGGCATGCCGGCGTGGGACTCCCAGCGCCAGCCGTGGCAGCAGATCTCGAAGCCCTGCGCCACCGCATCGGCCGCCACCCAGGGCGTGGCTTCCAGCGCCCGCCCGCAGGCGTTGAGGGTGAGCGGCACGCCGGCCTCCATCAGCATGCGGGTGATGCGCCAGTAGCCGACCCGCGCGCCGTATTCGAACTGGCTTTCCATGCACAGGTCGGGCACGCCGACGATCTCGTGATTCACCTCGTGCCGGCCTTCGTTGCGCTCGTCGCCGGCGCTCAGGGCGAACTCGGCGCCCTCCTCCACGTTGAGCACGAAGGACACGGCCAGGCCCTTGTCGCCAGGCCAGCGCAGCGCCGGGTAGCGGCCGCGGTAGCCGGAAAAGTCGCGTCGATGGTTCATGCCAGGCGTGCGGGATAGGTGTCAGCCGGAACGGCGGTGGCGAGCGAGCGCCGGTAGAGGGCCTCGACCGCTTCGAGGATCGGCGCCACCGACGCTTCGGCCTCGGTGTAGCGCCCGGCAAGGCCGCGGAATTCGTCCTCGATCTCGCGCAGCAGCGCCGCCTCGTCGATGCGCGCCAGGCGGCCGCCGCGGATCGCCACCTCGCCCGCCACCATCGAGAAATCGAGGCCCGCACCGCGCTCGGCATAGACCAGCTGGCGCAGCGGATCGTTGAGCGGGGAGAAGGTCACCGTGTCGGTGCGGTAGGCCACCAGGTCGGCGATGGCGCCCACCCGCAGCGAGCCCAGCGCTTGCCCGAAACCCAGCGCCCGGCCGCCCGCCAGCGTGCCCGCCTGCAGCGCCTCGCGCGCCGACAGCCAGCGGCCGAAATCGTCGCCGCGCAGCTTGGACACCGCCGCCGCGCTGCCCAGCACGTTGAGCATGTTCACCGTGACGGTGGAGCAGGAGCCGTCCGAGCCCAGGCTGACGTTGACACCCGCCTCCAGCAGCTCGCGCACCGGCTGCACGCCCGAGCCCAGCAGCAGGTTGCTCCAGGGGTTGTGCTGCGCGGTCGCGCCGGTGCGCGCCAGCGCCTCGATCTCGCGCGGGTTGAGCCACACCGCGTGGATCAGGCTGGTGGCCGGTTTCAAAAAGCCGATGCGGTCCAGGTACTCGACCATCGGGCAGCCGTAGAACAGCTCGGCGGTGACCACCTGCAGCCGCGTCTCCTGCACATGGGTGATGACCGGCAGCGCCAGGTCGTCGGCCAGCGCGCGCACCTGCCGCAGGAAGGGCTCGGTGCAGCGCTGCGGCGCCGATGCGGACACCAGCACCCCCACCCGCCGCGACTGCGGATGGTGGTCGCGGGCCAGCTCCCGCACCAGCGCCAGGCAGTCGTCCGGCGCAGGCCGCGGCGCCGCGCGCAGCTCGGCGGCCAGGCCCGGCGGAAAATGGTGCTCGACGAAGGGGAAGTTGTCGACGATGGGCTTGTCCATCATCGCGAAGCCCAGCAGCGCCCGGATGCCGGCGTCCTCGTAGGCCTGCATCACCGCGTCGATGTTCTCGCGCTGGATCGCGCCGCCGAGCGCCATGTCGTCGACCAGCGTGGTGCAGCCGGTGCGCAGGGATTCGATGGCGCCGATCATGGTGCGCAGGTAGACCTGGCGCGGCGTCAGCACCACCGGGATGCGGGTGCGCACCAGGTGCATCCACAGCTCGAGCGGCAGGTTCTCGGTGCGGCCGCGCTGGAAATGTTCGTGCGAATGCTGGTGGCCGTTGACCAGGCCCGGCACCAGCAGGCGGTCGCTCAGGTCGATCAGCGCATCGGCGCCGGCCAGGGTGCCGGCGGGCGCGATGGCCGCGATGCGGTCGCCCTCCACCAGCAGGTCGATCGGCTGCGCGTCGAACGCCAGCGCATCGCCCAGCAGGGCCCGCGCGCCGCGCAGCAGGGTTCGTTTCATGGGCATCGCACAACTCCTCGATCGAACGGAAAAGAAAGACCGGCGCTCACCGGAACTGGCGCGAGATGCCGGCCACCCGCTCCATCACCACCATCAGCACCAGGGTGGCGGCGATCAGCACGCCCGAGACCGCCGCGGCGCGCACGTCGAGGTTGGATTCGATGATGTGCCACATGCGGATCGGCAGCACCTCGCTGCGGGCGTCCGACAGGAACAGCGACACCGCCACGTTGTCGAACGAATACATGAAACCGATGAAGGCGCCGGCCAGGATGCCGCGCGAGATCAGCGGCAGCGTCACCGTGCGGAAGATGTAGACCGGCCGGGCACCCAGGGAGCGCGCGCTCTCCAGCAGCGCGCCGTCGAGCTGCAGCAGGCTGGCCGCGGTGGTGCGCAGGATGTAGGGCGTGGTGATGGCGATGTGGCCGATCACCAGGGTGCGGAACGACAGGCCGGTGCCCGCCAGGTTGAACAGCATCAGCAGCGACAGGCCGATCGCCAGCGACGGCAGCATCAGCGGCGACAGCAGCACCGCCTCGAAGGTGCGGGCCCAGGCTTCGCGACGCCGCGCCAGGGCCAGCGCTGCCGCCACCGCCAGCACCACCGAGGCGGCGGTGGCCACCGCGGCCAGTTCGAGCGACAGCACGAAGGCCTCGATCAGCTCCGGCGAGTCGTTCCACAGCGCCGCATACCAGCGCGCCGAATACCCCGGCGGCGGGAACTTGAGCGAGTAGCCGCTGGTGAACGAGGTGATCAGCACCACCACCGTCGGCGCCAGCAGCAGCACCGCCGCCACCAGCCCCAGCAGGCCGAACACCACGGCGAAGGAGCGCCGCTCCAGGCCGCCGCGCCACGATTCGCCGCGGCCCGCGGGCACGGCGGGAGCCGGTTGCCCGGACACGAAGACATCAGGCATGGACGAACCCCCGGCTGCGGCGCCCCAGCGCATTGATGAAGACCACCACCGCCAGCACGCAGGCCAGCAGCACCACCGCGATGACCGCGGCGAACGGATAGTTGCCGGCCTGGATGGCCTGCTGGTACATGTAGAACGGCATGAACATCTGCTGGCCGCCGCCCACCAGGGTCTGGGTGACGAAGGCGCTGACGGCCGAGGCGAACACCAGCAGCGCACCGGCCAGCAGGCCCGGCATCGACAGCGGCAGCGTCACCTGGAAGAAAGTGCGCCAGTGGCCCGCACCCAGGGCCAGCGAGGCCTGGCGCAGGTTGGGGTCGAGGTTGGTGAGCGCGGTGATCAGCGGCAGCACCATCAGCGGCAACTCGATCTGCGCCAGCGCGATCGCCACCCCGGTGGGCGTGTAGAGCAGTTTGAGCGGCTCGGCGATCAGGCCGGTCTCCAGCAGCGCCATGTTCACGATGCCCTGGCGGCCCAGGATCACCACCCAGGCGAAGGTGCGCACCACCGAGCTGGTCAGCAGCGGCAGCACGATCAGCAGCATCAGCGGGCCCTGCCAGCGGCGCGGCGCCAATGTGTACAGGTAGGCCAGCGGGAAGCCGATCAGCACCGTCAGCAGCGTCACCTTCAGGCCCAGCCACAGCGTGTTGCCGAGCACCTCCAGGTTGAAGCTGTCGCCGAGGAACTTGCTGTACTGGGTGAAGCCGAAGCGGGTCAGCGTGGCGTCGTCGTGCAGGCTGACCCAGGCCAGCAGCGCCATCGGGGCCAGCACGAAGGCGACGAAGAACAGGCCGAGCGGAAGGCTCAGCGGCAGTGCCGAGCGCAGGCGCGGCCCGGTCGGTGCGGTCGAGGGGGTCGGAGTGATCGCTGCGGACATGGCGGCCTTCAGTTCTGGAACACCGCGGCGGGCGAACCCGCGCGCAGGCTGACACCCACCGCCTCGCCCGGCTGGAAGCGCCGCTCGCCGGCGTTGCGCGGCTGGGTCACCTTCAGCGTGCGGCCGTTGCCCAGCAGCAGTTCGTAGACCAGCGCCGGCCCGAGCGGCAGCACCATCGACACGGTGGCCGGCAGCGCGTCGGCCGACGGCGCGGCCAGGCTCAGGTGTTCCGGCCGCGCCGCCACCATCACCCGGCCGGCGCGCGAACACGGCGCGGCGCGGTCCAGCGCCAGGCTGCCGCCGCCGTCGCAGGCGATGGCGCACGGGCCGCCGCCGCTGGCCGGCAACTGGCCGTTGATCAGGTTGGCGGTGCCGATGAAGGTCGCCACGAACAGGGTGGCCGGCCGGTCGTACAGCGCCTCGGGCGTGTCGAACTGCTCCACCCGGCCGGCGTTCATCACCGCGATGCGGTCGGCCATCGACATCGCCTCGTCCTGGTCGTGGGTGACCAGCAGCGTGGTGATGCCCAGCTCGCGCTGGATGCGGCGGATCTCGATCTGCATGTCGAGCCGCAGGTTCTTGTCGAGCGCGGCGAAGGGTTCGTCGAGCAGCAGTACCCGCGGCCGGACCGCCAGGGTGCGCGCCAGCGCCACCCGCTGCTGCTGCCCGCCGGACAGCTCCCGCGGGTAGCGCGCGGCATAGCCGTCCATGCGCACCATCGCCAGCATCTCCAGCGCGGTCTTGCGCGCGGCCGGTGCGGCGACGCCGTGGGCGCGCAGGCCGTAGGCGACGTTGGCCTCGACCGTCATGTGCGGGAACAGCGCGTAGTTCTGGAACACGATGCCGGCGCCGCGCTCGTTGGTGGGCTGGGCATCCACCGTCTCGCCGCCGATCCGCACATGGCCGGTGGTCTGGCGCAGCAGGCCCGCGACGATGCGCAGCAGCGTGGTCTTGCCGCATCCGCTGGGGCCGAGCAAGGCGACCAGCTGGCCGGCCGGTATCTCCAGCGACACCGATTCCACCGCGGTACTGCCGCCGTAGCGATGGTGGATCTGGTCGAGCGTGACGCCGACGGCGGCCGTCTTCACGGGTGGTTGCATGGGCGGGGACTCCTGGGCAGCGGCCCCGGAATGGGCGGCTGTTCTCAGCCTG
>JAKONS010000570.1 GCA_022701845.1 Burkholderiaceae bacterium | reverse complement strand
CCGCGCGGCTGGGCGAATGCCAGGTTCGACAGGCTGCCGAATCCCAAGGTGACGGCCAGTGCGGCGGCGGCGATTTTCTTCATCTGCATGGTGGGTTCTCCCGGTGTTGACGGGGCCCAGCATGGGGGCTGCGAGTCAATCTCGCATGAGGTGTTGTAAGCACACGTGCGAGCGCTGCTGCCGGTCGTCAGTCGCCGGCAATGCGTGCGGTGCGCTCGTCCAGCAAGGCGTGGAACGCGCGGTACAGCGTGTCCATGCAGTCGCGCTTGTAGGCGAACACCTCCGGCGGATCCATGCGGTGCACCACCGCGCCGGGGTCCACCTCGAACACCAGCAGCGCGCCCTCCGGCGTCTCGGCGCAATCGACCACCAGGTAATCGAGGCCGAAGCGCTCGCCCAGCGTGGCCAGCGCCTCGCGGTGGCGCACCGCGAAGCCCTGGTCGAAGCCCCGCATGAAGGCCGCTTCCTCCTCGCGCTTGGCGGCGCTCTCGTCCATGCCGGCGTTCAGGTAATGGATCATCCAGTGGGCCGACACGCCCATGTGCGCGGCGAAGGCGCTGCCGTCCACCAGCACCACCCGGTACTTGCGGAACAGGCCGTCGGGCCGGGCGTAGTCGATGAAATTCGAGAGGAAGAAGCTGTCTTCCGGCCGGCCGTCCAGGTAGGCCAGCAGCGCCGCCGGCGTGTCGACCCGCTCCAGCCCGTGGCCGGCATGCGAATCGACCGGCCGCACGATCAGCGGAAAACGTCCGTCCTCCAGCAGCGCGGCCAGCGCCAGCCGGCCCTCGGCCATCGCCACCAGCGACATGCGCCCGGTGCGCACCGATGCCGGCATCACGATGCCGGGCGCGCCGCGCAGGGCCACGAACGCCGCGTCGCGCGCGGTGCGCACGATGGCACCCGGGTGGTTCAGCACGCTACCGGCCGGCAGCGCCTGCGCCAGGGTGTCGAGCAGCGCATGGGTGCCGTCGGATTCGGAGATCGCGGTGAACAGCAGGTCGTGCGCCGGCAGCGGCGACGGCAGGCCCTCGCCCGGCAGCACATACAGCATGTCGAGCGCCACGTCGCCGTCTTCCACCAGGAACGACAGCGGCGTGTTGGTCATCAGGTCGCCGGGCGCCATCAGGGCCAGCAGGCGCAGCCGCGGGGTGGCGCCCTGTGGCGGCTGCAGCCGGTACAGCCGGCACATCGACAGCGCCTGCGACTGCGTGGCCAGCCCGAGGTCGGGCAGGCCCTGCAGGAACAGCACCGTCGACAGGTCCATCAACGCCGCCGCGTCGCGGTCGTCGCGTTCGGCACGGGCGATCAGGGTGGAGGCGATCGGCCGCAGGTCCTGGCCCTGGAAGGCCAGTGTCATCAGGCGCGCTAGGCCCAGCACCGGCGCGGCGGGGGCCGCGTCGGCGGCGGCGCTCGGGCCGGGGACGGTCGGTTCGGTCGGCGGGGTCGACAGCGAGTTCATGCGCGTGCTACGGTGGCGAAAGGGGTGCCGGCGATGCCGGACGAAGTCTCGAAAGCGGCTGCCGACCAAGCACGGCTGCGGCGCCGGCCGAAGTCCAGCGCGGCCTCGACCAGCATGTCGATGTCGGCCGCCACGGTGCGGTGGTTGACGATGGCCGCGCGGATCGCGACCCGGCCGTGGATGCGGGTCGAGGACGGCACCGCGATGCCGGATTCGTGCAGGTCGGCCACGATCTCGGTGTTCAGCGCATCGGCGTCCTCGCCCACCGCCGCGCGGAAGCGAAAGCACACGATGTTCAGCGCCACCGGCGCCAGCAGTTCCAGCTCCGGCTCGGCCAGCACCCGGGCCTCCAGCACCCGCGCCAGCGCGCAGGTGGCGGAGATCGCCGCGCCCAGCCGGTCGGTGCCGTGCGCCACCAGGGTGAACCAGGTCTTCAATGCGCGAAAGCCGCGCGACAGGTCCGGCCCCAGGTCGCACGGCCAGTGGCCGCCGGCGGCCAGGCCGCGGTCGTGGCGCGACAGGTAGGCCGCCGGCGAGGAAAAGGCGGCCAGCTGGTCGGCCCGGTCGCGCACCAGGATGAAGCCGGCGTCGTAGGGCACCTGGCCCCACTTGTGGAAATCCAGCGCCAGCGAATCGGCGCGCTCGATGCCGGCCAGCTGCGGCGCGATGTCGGGCGCCAGCATGCCGAGCGCGCCGTAGGCGCCGTCGACATGGAACCAGGCACCGCAGGCCAGCGCCACGTCGGCGATCGCGCCCAGGTCGTCGGTGGCGCCCACGTCCACCGTGCCGGCGGTGCCGGCGATCAGGAACGGCCGGCGGCCGGCGGCCATGTCGGCCCAGACCATCGCCCGCAATTCCAGGATGTCCATGCGGTGCTCGGCATCCACCGGCACCAGACGCAGCGCGTCGGTGCCCAGGCCCGCCATCGCCATCGCCTGGGCGATGCAGCCGTGCGCCGCCTGCGAGGTGTAGGCCACCAGCGGTCCGCCGCCGCTCTGCGCCACGCCGCGCTCCAGGCCCAGCTGGCGCGACGCGCGGCCCAGCGCCCAGGTGCGCGCCACCAGCAGGCCGACCAGGTTGGCCATCGAGGAACCGGTGACGAACACGCCGCCGGCGGAATCGGGAAAACCGAACAGGTCGGCCATCCAGCGCACCACCTGGCGCTCGACCTCCAGCGGCATCTGGTCGCGCCCGCCCAGGTTGGCGTTCAGGCCGGCGGCCAGCATCTCGGCGAGCATGCCTTCGGCGGTGCCGGCGCCGTGCACCCAGCCCATGAAGCGGGGATGCGCATTGCCGACCGCATACGGCAGCACGTCGCGCATGAAGCGGCCGTGGGCCTCGGCCAGCGGCGTGGGCGCGGCCGGCATCGGTTCGGCGAAGGCATGGCGCACCGTGTCGGGAATCGGCTGCCAGACCGGCTTCTCGCGCAGGCCGGCCAGGTGGTCGAACATGTCGTCGAGCATGCGGTGGCCCTGCGCGCGCAACGCGGTCCAGTCGGTCGGGTCGAGGGAAGTCGCACGAGCGGCGCGGGATGGGGTCATGGCGGGGTTCGGTTGACCGCGGCACCACCGCCCCGGCTTTGCGACGAGGATAGGCCGGCAGCCGCCGACCGACGGGCGAACGACAGCCCGATTTACCCGCCATCTCCACCGGTAAGGGGAACAATGCGGGGTTCGCAACCTCGCCCAGAAAGCCACCATGACCGACACCGTCGACACCTCCTCCTCGGCCTCCCCCGCCTCCCGCACCGCCATCGTCACCGGCGCCTCCGGCGGCATCGGGCGCGCCATCGCCGAGCGCCTGGCGGCCGACGGCTTTTCGGTGGTGGTGAACTACGCCGGCAACCGGGCCCGGGCCGAAGAAACCGTGGCCGCCATCGCCGCGGCCGGCGGGCGCGCCGTCGCGGTGCGCGGCGATGTCGCGCTCGAAGCCGATGTGGCCGCGCTCTACCAGGCATCGCTCGACGCCTTCGGCCGCGTCGACGTGGTGGTCAACAGTGCCGGCGTGATGGCGCTGGCGCCGATCGGCGACACGCCGGTCGCCGAATTCGACCGCATCGTCGCCACCAACCTGCGCGGCACCTTCCTGATGATGAGCCAGGCGGCGAGACACCTGCCCGCCGGCGGCCGCTTCGTCGCGGTCACCACCAGCGTCATCGCGCTGGGCCTGCCGGGCTACGGCGCCTACATCGCCTCCAAGGCCGGCGTGGAGGGCATGGTGAAGGTGTTCGCCAACGAACTGCGCGGCCGCTCGATCACGGTGAACGCGGTGGCACCGGGGCCGGTCGCCACGCCGCTCTTCCTCGACGGCAAGAGCGAGGAACGCATCGCCCAGCTGGCGAAGATGGCGCCGCTGGAGCGGCTCGGCCAGCCGGTCGACATCGCCGGCGTGGTGGCATTCCTGGCGGGTGCCGACGGCGCCTGGGTGAACGCACAGGTGCTGCGCGCCAACGGCGGCTTCGCCTGAATTCCCAGCGCTGCGCCGCACACGCCCGACGAGACCGTCCTACGCCGCCGTGGCACGGTCGCTGTCAGCCTCGGCTGCTTTCATGCCTCGGAAGCTCCTCATGGCGACACACCCTGCCACCGCCTTCGTCCGTCGGCATCCGGTTTCCCTGACCTTCGTGGCGCTGGTCGTGCTGCTGGTGGTGTTCTTCGACTGGAACTGGTTCCGGCACCCGCTGGAGCGCTATGTCTCCCACAAGACCGGGCGCGAATTCACCCTCTCGGACCTGCATGTGCGGCTGGGCATGACGCCCACCATCCGCATGCGCGACGTGTATTTCGGCAATGCCGCCTGGTCGAAGGAGCCGGCGATGGCCCGCATCGCGCAGTTGGAGTTCTCGGTCTCCCTGCGCGACCTGCCGGAGAAGGTGCTGATACCGCGGGTGGCGCTCAGCCAGCCCGAGCTGCTGTTCGAGCGCATGGCCGACGACCGCAAGAACTGGATTCTTTCCGACCCGTCCGACAAGTCGCCCAGCAAGCTGCGCATCAGCACCCTGTCGGTCGACCGCGGCCACCTGCGCTACACCGACGGCGGCATTCCCTTCGCCATCGACATCGACGCCAGCACCTTCGACCCCGCCACCCAGGCCGCGGTGAAGGACGCCACCGCCGCGCCGGTGAACGCCCGCTACACCACCCGCTACGCCTTCGGCGGCAAATACCGCGACGCCACCTTCCAGGGCACCGCCCTCACCGGCGAGGTGCTCAGCTTTCAAGAATCGGGCGTGACCTTCCCGCTGAAGGGCGACCTGCAGGCCGGCACCACCCGGCTGCAGGTGGAGGGCAGCATCGCCGACGCGGCCAACATCAGCGGCATCGACGCCCGGCTGCGCATCGAGGGCCAGACCCTGGCCAACCTTTACCCCTTCCTGCTGCTGCCGCTGCCGGCCTCGCCGCCCTACCAGCTGCAGGGCCACCTGGTGCTCTAGGGCGACCGCTACAGCATGGACGAGTTGAGGGGCCGCATCGGCTCCAGCGACGTCTATGGCAGCGCCGCCTATGTGGCGCGCGAACCGCGCCCGCTGCTGACCGCCGACCTGCGCAGCGACCTGCTCGACGTGGCCGACCTGGCGCCCCTGGTGGGCGTGCAGACCAAGGGCGCCGGCAGCAAGCCGGCGGTGGCGCAGAAGACCACCCAGCGCGCCACCGCCGACAAGTCGACCGCCGAAGTGCAGCAGAAGGCCGCCGACCCCAACCACATCCTGCCGAGCGGCAGTTTCGACGGCAGCCGGCTGCAGAAGATCGACGCCGACGTCGACTACCGCGCCGCCAGGCTGAAGGCGCCGGACTTCGTGCCGCTGGAGAGCCTGCGGGCCTCGCTGCGCCTGCACGAGGGGGTGCTGAAACTGGCGCCGCTCGATTTCGGCTTCGCCGGCGGCACCATCTCCTCGCGCCTCACGCTCGACGCGCGCAAGCCGCTGATCGCCACCGATGCGCAGATCGACCTGCGCAGCATCCAGGTGGCCCGGCTGGTGCCGGCCAGCGCGCAGAAGATCGCCCAGGGCGCCGGCACGCTGGGCGCGCGCATCGCCCTCCAGGGCAGCGGCAATTCGATCGCCGACGCCGCCGCGCAGGCCGACGGCCAGATCTCCGCGGCCGTGGCCAACGGCCGCATCTCCAACCTGATCGACGCGGCCAGCGGCCTCAACGGCGGCAAGGTGCTGGCGCTGCTGGCCGGCGGCGACCGGACCATCGCGGTCAACTGCGGCGGCGTGGTGTTCGACATCAAGAAGGGCCGCGGCAACGCGTCGCTGTTCGTGGTGGACACCGAGCAGACGCAGATCCTCGGCAGCGGCGGCTTCGACCTGGCCAAGGAGACCTTCGACCTGCGCGTCGAGCCCAAGCCCAAGCGGCCCGGCATCTTGTCGCTGCGCACCCCCGTGCGGGCCTTCGGCACCTTCAAGCATCCCGACTTCTCGCTGGAGAAAGGCCCGCTGCTGGCGCGCCTGGGCGGCGCCATCGCGCTGGCGGTGGTGGCCGCGCCGCTGGCCGCGATCGTGCCCCTGATCGAGACCGGCCCGGGCGAGAACACCCAGTGCGCCCGGGTCCGCAACGAGGCCGGTGCCGCGGTGGCCCAGGCCCGTGCCACACCCGCCAGGGCGCAGAAGGCACAGAAGACGCAGAAGACGCAACGCGGCGCGGCCACCGCGCAGACGCGCTGACGCCGGAGCGTGCAGGTGCGACCACGACCGCGCCATGATGTGAAGCGCCCGGGTTAGTTCCTTCGCATCGCATCCTTTCACCGGCTGTCTCTGTAGGCCTACGGCGAAAGCTGCCTGCAGCGGCTAATGTCCGGGCTCCTATTCACCAGCCGGAACACATCG
>JAKONS010000550.1 GCA_022701845.1 Burkholderiaceae bacterium | reverse complement strand
GGCGGGCGCCAGGCCCGCCAGGCCGGCCGCGCCGATCAGGGCGACGGTCGCCAGGCGGCGGGTGAGGGTGCTGTGCTTCGATGTCATGTCGTGTCTCCTTCGTTTTTGTTTCGGTGCCGGCGCCGTCCTGGGAAGGGGCCGCGCGCGGCGGGCCTCAGCCGCGCGGCATGCGCTCCAGCGGCGCGATGCCCAGGCGTGCGGCCAGCCGGTCCAGGTCGTCGACCAGGGCGGCCGGCAGCGGCGCGCCGGCGTCGGCATAGGCCTGGCGCTTGGCATGGCTCTGCTCGCCCGGCAGGAAGATGCGCTCCACGCCCGGCAGGCGCTCGCTGCCGCGGATGTCGCGCACCAGGGTGTCGACCGCCGACTTGAAGATGCCGGCGCCGCCGAAGGCCGCCAGGTCGATCACCAGGATCGCCTGGCCGGTGTTGGTGGGGGTGGTGTGGTCGGCGTTGAAATCCACCACGTCGCGCCCCATCGCCGCGCCCTGCAGCGTGCCGGCCAGCAGGCCCACGATCAGCGCCAGGCCGTAGCCCTTGTGCCCGCCGATCGGCATCAGGAAGCCCTCGTGGGCGCGGTTCGGGTCGGTCAGGGGCCGGCCCTGGCGGTCGACCATCCAGCCCTCGGGCATCGGCTCGCCCTTCTTGGCCTTGGCCTTCACCTTGCCGTAGGCGGCCACGGTGGTGGCCATGTCGAGCACCACCGGCGGCTCTTCGGCGGTGGGAATGCCGGCGGCGATCGGGTTGGTCGACAGCAGCATGTCCATGCCGCCCCAGGGCGGCAGGTGGTTGGCGTTGCCGACCGCGAAATACAGCCCGATCATGTCGTGGGCGATCGGCATGCGGGCATACAGCGATGCCGGTCCGGCATGGTTGCTGGCCCGGGTGCCGACCCAGGCGACGCCGGCGTCGCGCGCCTTGTCGATCGCCAGCTGCACCGCGCGCGACACCACCAGGTGGCCCATGCCGTTGTCGCCGTCGACCACCGCCATCGCGGCGCGTTCCTCCACCACCCGGATGTCGGGTCGGGTGTTGATGCCGCCGGCCTCGATGCGCTGCACGTACTGCGGCAGGCGGATCACGCCGTGGCCGTCGGAGCCCTGCAGGTCGGCCTCGGCCATCAGGCCGGCGACGGTGTCGGCATCGGCCGGCGGCAGGCCGACGCGGGCCAGGGTGGCGGAGATGAAGCGGCGCAGGGCGTCGCCCTGCACCCGGTGGGTGGTGTCGTTGTCGTGGCTGGCCATGGCGGGCCGGCGCGCCGCCGCTGCGGGCGGTGCGCCGCTGTCTCCTGAACTGAGGGGAATCGGTCGAACCGCAGTCTAGGAACGCCGTCCGGGCCGGTCCAATGCCGAATCGGTCGCCAGCCATATCATCGTGCTATCGCTCCACCCGCGCTCCGTCCGCCGGCCCGGCTGCCGGCGCCCCCACCGTGAACCTCCGCACCCTCCGCTATTTCGTGGCCATCGCCGATGCCGGCAGCTTCACCGCCGCAGCGGTGGCGGTGTCGATCGCCCAGCCGGCGCTGACCCGCCAGATGCGCGACCTGGAGGCCGAGCTGGGCGTGCAGCTGTTCCAGCGCGGCGCCCGCGGCGTGCGGCTGACGCAGGACGGCGCCACCCTGTACGAGTCGGCCGGCCGCATGCTGGCCGAGGCGGCGCGGGTGCGGCTGCTGCTGGGCGGCGACGGCGCCGACCAGGACACCACGGTGGTGCTGGGCGTCACGCCCACCCTCACCCGGGTGCTGCTGCCGGGCGTGTTCGAGCGCTGCCACCGGCATCTGGCGGGGGTGCGGCTGGTGGTGCGCGAGGCCTTCACCCCGCAGCTGATGGAGGGGCTGGAGCGCGGCTCGATCGACATGGCGGTGGTCACCAACCCGGCACCGCACCGGGCGCTGGCGCTGCAGCCGCTGCTGGTGGAGCCGTTCGCGCTGATCGCCCCGGCCGCGCGCGCCATGCCGGCGGTGGTGGCGCTGGCCGACCTGGCGCGGGTGCCGCTGCTGATGACCGGCCTGCACCGCGGCATCGTCGAGCGGGCGCTGGCGCCGCTGGCCGCGCGCATCCAGGTCGAGGCCGAGATCGACTCGGTCGACGCGATCCGCGAACTGGTGCTGCAGGGCCGCTGGGCCACGGTGATGCCGGTGTCGGTGTTCAAGGACGCGCCGCCGGGGCGGGTGACGCTGTCGGACATCTCGGGCGCGCAGCTCAACCGGATGCTGGTGCTGGCCACCCGGGTGGAGCGGGCGCGCAGCTCGGCGCTGGGCGTGGTCAACGACGTGCTGCGGGCCGAGGCGGCCAAGCTGTCGGGGCAGGGCGTGTTCGGGTTCTAGGAGAAGTCCGCCGAAACGGCCGGTGCGCGTTCAGGTCCAGCGCGGCGGCGCGAACCCCAGCCGGCGCGCCGGCAGATCCCAGCGCACCGGGGCGCCCGCCACCGCGATCGGCCAGGCGAGGCGGCGGGCGTCGCCCCAGTCGGTCGCCTCGATCGCCCCGGCCTGGTCGGCGGGGGTTTCCGGGGTTGGGGCGGGCGCGGCGGGTGCGGCGCCCCGGTCGGCCAGGAAGCGTGCGGTGCGCGCCAGCGACAGCCGTGACTCGGAGCCGCTGCCGCCCACCAGCCGCCGGGTCAGAC
>JAKONS010000548.1 GCA_022701845.1 Burkholderiaceae bacterium | reverse complement strand
CCGCGTTGTCGGGATCGTCGATCAGATCGCGCACGAACGACTGGTCGATCTTGATCTTGTCGAACTTGAACCGGCGCAGGTAGGCAAAGCTGGAATAGCCGGTGCCGAAATCGTCGATCGACAGCTTCACCCCCAGCGCCTTGAGTTGCCGCAGCGTGCTCATCACCGCTTCGCCGTCGTGCAGCAGCACGCTTTCGGTCAGTTCGAGTTCGAGCTTGTCGGGCGAGATACCGCTCAGCACCAGCGCCTGCTCCACCTGCGCCAGCACCACGCCGCGCTGGAATTGCCGGGCCGACAGGTTGACCGCGACGAAGAGCTGGGAATGGCCGGCCTGGTGCAGCATCTGCAGCTGGTGGGCCGCGGTCATCAGCACCCAGCCACCCAGCTGCTCGATCATGCCGCTCTCCTCGGCCAGCGGAATGAAGACGTTGGGCGGTATCGCGCCGCGCAGCGGGTCGTCCCATCGGCACAGCGCCTCGATGCCGACGATGCGCCCGGTCGCCAGCTCCACCAGTGGCTGGTACTCCAGCCGCAAGGCGCCGTGGTCGAGCGCGTGGCGCAGCGACGATTCCATTTGCAGGCGCTCCAGCGATGCCTCGTTCATCGCGGCCATCGCGAATTCGTAGTCGGCGCGCCCACCCCGTTTGGCCACGTGGAGCGCCGCATCCGCGCGGCGGAACAATGCGTCGAAGGTTTCGCCGTCGCCGGGGAACATGGCGATGCCGATGGAGATCGACACGTTGACCGGCATTTCGGCGAAGGTCACCGGCTCGGCCACCGCGTTCATGATGGTGCGTGCGGCCTGGGCCGCCTCGGCCGAGTGGCGCAGGCCCGGCAAGGCGATCAGGAACTCGTCGCCGCCCAGCCGCCCGATCACCGCGCGCACGCCGGCCGACTCGATCAGCCGTTCGCCGACGGTGCGCAGCAACTGGTCGCCGGCGGCATGCCCGAGCGAGTCGTTCAACACCTTGAAGTTGTCGATGTCGACCACCATCAGCGCGACATGCTCGCTGAGCACCCGCGCGTCGTCGAGCACGGTGCTCGCATGCAGGGCGGCCTGGGCGCGGTTGGAAAGCCCGGTCACCACGTCGACCGTCGAGAGCGTGGCGATGCGTTCTTCCGCCGCCTTCGTGGAGCTCAAATCGGACAGCGCCGCCACATAGTGCGTGATGGCGCCGCTGCCGCGATGGCGCAGCACCGACAGGCTCAGCCGCTGCGGAAACACATGCCCGCTGCGGCGGCGATTCCACACCTCGCCGCGCCACTGGTCCTGCGTATCGAGCAACTGCCATATCGCCCGGTTCAGGGCTTCGTCCTGCTGGCCGGCGGTCAGCGCCATCGGGTCGAGACCCAGTGCCTCGTCCTGCGGGTAGCCGGTGATCTCGGTGAACGCGGCGTTCACCATCACCACCCGGTGCGACGCGTCGGCGATGAGGATGCCGTCGGTGCTCTGGTCCAGCACCCTGCCCGCCAGCTCCAGCTTGGACGAGGCGCTGCGTAGTTCGGTCACATCGCGCCGCACCACCAGGATGTGCCGGCGACTGCCGTCGGCTTCGAACGAAGGTGCGCGCAACACGTCGTGCAGCCGGGTGGCGTGCTGCTGGTCGATGAACACCTCCTCGGTGCGCAGCGGCACACCCGATTGCCATACCGCTTCCTCGTGCAAGGCCGATTCGCGCAGGAAATCGGCCGACGGATGGTTCTGCCCGATCAGGTCGCCGTCTGAAAACCCGTGGCTGTGACGTCCCAGCTGCAGATGCTTGCGCATCGACGGGCTGGCGAGCAGCCAGCGGCCGTCGCCGTCCTTGAGGTATGCCATGTCGGGCAGGTGGGTGAACAAGGCGACCAGCGTTTCATCGGTCGCTGCATTCGAAGCGCCGACGACCGGCGCAGCCGACCCTGACTCCAGTGCTGAGCCGGTGGTACCACTCGCGTCGCTCAACAGGAACCAGCGAAAGCGGTCGCGCCGCGTGGCCGAACCGCTGCCCGGCCACCATGCGACGCGCCGTGCCGAACCGTCTGCAAGCACCAGTTCGTCGAGTACGCACTGCCCGGTCGGGCTACCGAGACGGAGCAACAGATCGAGCCGCAGAACGCGGTCGGGACACAGGCGCGACCATGCGTCGGCATGGTCGATCATCGCGTCGGCGTCGTACCCGGTGAGCGACACGCAGCCCTCGCTCCAGTAGACGATGCGGCCGCCGTCCTCCATGTCGAGGGCGACCAGTGCAAAGACCGCGCCAGGCAGGGAGTCGAGCTGGCGCAGTGCGTCCGCAAGGCTGGAATCAGCCTGGAAACTCGCGCTCGCTGTCAGCCGACTTTGCATCCCGCTCCCTTCTGCGAACAAGGCCGAGAGGCGTTGCAGGAACGTCTCGGCTCAGCACGGACGTGCGTCGCAGTGAAGCAAAATTATAGGTGGCGCCCGGTCCCTCGACCGGTCGAGCACCATCTGCGTTTTTGCGAACACTCACTCATGCGGCCATGCGCACCGGTGGCTGCTGCGTCGGTGGCTCCTGGATGGGCACGCCAGGCAATCCCGGGTCGCCCGGATCAATCGGCGGCGGTGTCGGCGTCACCGGCGGTACCGGGTCGGAGCCGGGTACTTCGTGCAGGCGTGCCGGGGCGAAAGAGGTGATGTCTGCCGCGCTCATGCCGTGGCCCCCGGAACGGTCGACGTCAGTGCTGCCGCCTTGGGTGCCGGCGTAGTGCTGGGCTGGCAACCGGCAATGGAGGTCAGGACGAATGTCGCCACGGCGGCGACGGCTATCGACAAAGTTCGTTGCATCGGAAATCCTTCATGCGTGACAGTACGAAAGCCGACCTTCGTGGCGAGACGCCCGCCCTGGCGCAGGTATGCACCTACAAGGCCGGTAGGAAGCACCCGTCAGACCGAGGTTTACTGTATATTTAAACAGTTATTTCTCTTCATTCAGGAGCAGCCAC